>NZ_JBJHAA010000006.1:0-210319 GCF_054050795.1 Blastococcus sp. SYSU DS1024 | reverse complement strand
GTGAAAGTACCTGCCGCCGGGGAGGGTGGTGCCCGGCGCATTGCGTGGTTTGATCAGCTCCCAGACCCCCGCGCCGGGGGCCGGCCCGGGCCCCATGCCGAGGATGCCGTTCTCGCTGTGGAAGACGACTTCCTTGCCGGCGGAGACGACGTCACCGACGAGGGTGGGCATGCCGATCCCGAGGTTCACGTAGGAGCCGTCGGGGATGTCGCGGGCCACCCGGGCGGCCATCTCGGTCTGCGACAGCGGGGAGGTGCTCACACCCCCACCTCCACGACCCGGTCGACGAAGATGCCCGGGGTCACGACGGCCTCGGGGTCGAGCTCCCCCAGCTCGACGAACTCCCGCACCTGCACGACGGTGAGCTCCGCGGCGGTGGCCATGGTCGGGCCGAAGTTCCGGGCCGCCTTGTTGTAGACGAGGTTGCCCCATCGGTCGGCGCTCAGCGCCTTGACCAGCGCCACGTCGCCCCGCAGCGGCTCCTCGAAGACCTGCCGCCGTCCGCCGATCATCCGCACCTCCTTGCCCCGGGCCAGCAGCGAGTCGGCGCCGGCGGGGGTGAAGAAGCCGCCGAGCCCCGCGCCCGCAGCGCGCATCCGCTCGCTGAGCGTGCCCTGCGGGACGAGCTCGAGGTCGATGTCCCCCGCCCGGTAGAACTCCTCGAACCAGATCGAGCCGGCCGACCGCGGGTACGAGCAGATGATCTTGCGCACGCGGCGCTCCCGGATCAGCGCGGCGACGTCGGTCTCCCCGCTGCCGGCGTTGTTGGTCACGATCGTCAGGTCGCGGGCGCCCTGCTCGAGCAGCGCGTGCACGAGCTCCACCGGGACGCCGGCGGCGCCGAACCCGCCCACGAGCACGGTGGCGCCGTCGGCGATGCCCTCGACCGCGGCCGCGAGCGAGCCGACCCTCTTGTCGATCACTGTCCCCCCCGGGGGTCGTGCCGGCGCGGAGCCACCGGGTGCTGACGGCGGTACCCGCCACGATCGGTCAGGAACGGTCGGGCCCCGGCCCCCTGCCCTGCGCCGTCGGGCCGGTCGCCCCGGTCGCCCCGGTGGAGCCCGCGCCCCCGGCACCGTCCCGCGGCGCCCCCGTCGTGGCGCCCTCCGCGTCGTCGGTGGTCTCCGCGCCCGGGCTGCCCTCGGGCTCGGCGGTGGTCCCGGTCGCCGCGAGGTCCTCCTCCCCCGGCGTGGCCGGGCGGCTGCGCCGCCGCCGACGACGGATGCCCTGGACGGTGCTCCAGATGATGACGAGGGCCATCAGGGCGAACAGCGTCCCGGACATGGGCCGGGTGAAGAAGATCGACACCTCGCCGCCCGAGATGAGCATCGAGCGGCGGAACGACCTCTCCAGGATGGCGCCGAGCACGAACGCCAGCACCAGCGGGCCCGGCTCGAAGCCGGTCTTCTTCATCAGCCAGCCGATGACGCCGAAAGCGAGCACGACCCACATGTCGAAGACGTCGTTGTTCACCGAGAAGACGCCGGCCATCGTGACCAGCAGCGCGAACGCGGCGAGGATGCCCGCGCGGACCCGCAGCAGCTGGACGAAGAACCCGACCAGCGGGATGTTCAGGATCAGCAGCATCAGGTTGCCGATGGCCATCGACGCGATGACGCCCCAGAAGATCTCCGGCTGCTGGTCGATCAGCTGCGGGCCCGGCTGGACGCCGTTGAGCAGCAGCGCGCCGAAGATCAGCGCCAGCACCACGTTGGGCGGGATGCCGAGGGTGAGCAGCGGGATGAACGCCGAGGTGGAGGAGGCGTTGTTCGCCGTCTCCGGGCCGGCCACGCCCTCGATGGCGCCCTTGCCGAACCGGGTCGGGTCCTTGGCCCGCCGCTTCTCCATCCCGTAGGAGGCCAGCGAGGAGATGACGCCGCCACCGCCGGGCAGCACCCCGAGGAAGAAGCCGAGGACCGAGCCACGCGCGATCGCGCCGGAGGAGTCCTTGAAATCCTTGCGGCTGGGCCAGATGTCCTTGATCTTGCTCTTGAGCGCCTGCGCCTTCTCCGTCTTCTCGACGTTGTAGAGGATCTCGCCGACGCCGAAGAGCCCCATCGCCACGGCGACGAAGTCGAAGCCGTCGAACAGCGAGATCTGCCCGAACGTGAATCGGTTGGTCCCGGTGATCAGGTCCTGCCCGACCGTGGCCAGGAGCAGGCCCAGGGCCGCCATCGCCAGGCTCTTCACCGGGTGCCGCGTGCCCAGGTAGGTGACCAGCAGGATGCCGAGCGCGGTGAGCGCCACGTACTCCGGGTCGCCGAACTCGACCGCCAGGTCGGCCAGCGGTGGTGCCAGCAGGACCAGGCCGACGATGGAGACCGTGCCACCGATCCACGAGCCGACCGCGGCGATACCCAGCGCCGGCCCGGCGCGGCCCTGCTTGGCCATCTGGTAGCCGTCGAAGGTGGTGACGACCGAGGCAGCCTCGCCGGGCAGCTGCAGCAGGACGGAGGTGATCGTGCCGCCGTACATCGACCCGTAGTAGATGCCGGCCAGCATGATGACCGCGGTGACCGGCTCGATCTCGTAGGTGATCGGCAGCAGCAGCGCGATCGTCGCCGTCGGCCCGAGGCCCGGCAGCACACCGATGACCGTGCCGATGAGGACGCCGATGAAGACGTAGAGCAGGTTGGTCGGGTCCAGGGCGACCGAGAACCCCTGGCCGAGGCCGTCGAGGATGCCCATGCCTCAGCTCCCGACCGGTGCGAAGACGATGCCGTCGGGGAACGGTACGGCCAGCACCTCCACGAAGATGAGGTGGAACGCCAGCGCCCCGAGCACCGCGAGCGGGACGGCCCAGCGCCACGGCTCCCGGGCGAAGACCCGCAGCCAGAACAGCAGCATGAGCACGGCCGAGACGAAGAACCCGATGGTCTGGAACAGCACGACGAACACAGCGAGGCCGGCCAGCCCGAGGACGATCTTGAGCGTGCCGCGGGTCCACGGCTCGTAGTCCTCGGGGTCGTCGATGAACAGCACCACCACCCCGGTGACGGTGAGCAGGGTCGCGACGATGAACGGCCAGAGGCCGGGGCCGGGCGCACTCATCTCGCCGAGGCCGAGGTTGCGGGCGCCGAGCATCGCGGCGGCACCGAAGATCACCAGGACCAGCGGGGCGATCCGGTGCAGCTGCTTCGACATCCAGGTCTCCGGGGAAGGTGGGGACGGGGCCGGGGCGAACGTCGCGGGACCGGTACGGCACCGGCCCCGCGACAGGATGGCTCACTCCTGCAGGATCGGCCCGTACGCCTCGACGATCTCGTCGATCCGCTGCGAGAAGGCGTCGCTGCTGACGAACTCGTCGGGCACGTACTGCTCGCCGAGCTGCTCCCGCACGTCGTCCTTCTGCAGGCACGTGTCGACCGTGTCCTCGAGCGTCGAGACCACGTCGTCCGGGACGCCCGCCGGCGCGGCGAGGCCGAAGACCGACACGCTGTTGGTGAGCTCCGGGTAGCCGGACTCGGCCAGCGTCGGCGCGTCGATGTAGTCGACCGGCTCGGGCGGGCTGACCGCCAGCGGGACGAAGCTGCCTGCCTCGATGTTCTCCAGGACGTCCTGCGAGGAGTTGATGAAGATGGCGTCGACGTTGCCGCCGAGGATCGCCGTGGTCATCTCGGCGTTGCCGGTGAAGGGCACCGCGGTGACCTCGACGCCGTACTCCTCCGCGAGCCGCCGCAGCTCCATCGCCTGCGACGTGGTGGTGCCGGGGACGCCCACGTTGAGCTCGCCGGGGTTCTCCTCGGCGTAGCTGAAGAACTCCTCGGCGGTGGAGAACTGCGAGTCGGCGCCGACGATGAGCGCCGACGGGATCTCGGTGACGGCGGCGATCGGGACGTAGTCGTCGTTGGTGTAGCCGACGTCCTGCTGCAACGGGTTGGTGGCCGAGGCCGGCACCGCGATCAGCGACAGCGTGTGCCCGTCGTTCCCACCGGCGAGCATCGCCTGCATCCCGACGGAGCCGGAGGCGCCCTCGCGGTTCTCCACGACGACGGTCTGGTCCAGCTCCTCCTCGATGCAGCTGCCGATGGTGCGCGCGGCGAGGTCGGTCGGGCCTCCGGCGGCGTAGGGGACGATCAGCGTGATGTTCTCCGTCGGGTAGTCCGACGCCGCGGCGTCGCCGCCACCGCCCCCTCCGCCGGTGTCGCCCCCGTCGTCACCGCCACAGGCGGCGAGGGTGAGCACGGACGCGGCGATCAGCGCGGGCCAGGTCGAGCGGGTACGGCGCATGGGTTCCTCCGGTGGTCGGGGGTGGGTCGTGCGGGGATCGGGTCAGCCGAGGATCGGCTCGTAGACCTCCTGGGTGCGGTCGAGGACCTCGGCGAGCTCCTCGGCGCCGGCGAACTCCTCCGGCACGTACTGCTCGCCGATCCGCTCCTGCACCTCCGGCTTCTCCAGGCAGGTCTGCAGGGTCTCCTCGAGCGTCGTGACGACGTCGTCCGGGAGCCCGGCCGGGCCGGCGAGGCCGAAGGTCGAGCCGGAGAGGGTCAGGCCGTCGTAACCGAGCTCGGCGAACGTGGGGGTGTCGGGCAGCCAGGAGAGCCGCTCCTCGGGCGAGGCGACGAGCGGGACGAACGCACCCGACTCGATGTTCTGCACGACATCGATCGAGGCGTTGATCAGCACGGCGTCGACGTTCCCGCCGAGGAGGGCGGTGGTCATCTCGGCGTTGCCGTTGAAGGGGACGGCGGTGACCTGCACCCCGTGCTCGTCGGCCAGCCGCTGCAGCTCGATGGCCTGGGGGGTCGAGGCGCCGGGGGTGCCCACGGTGACCGTGCCGGGCTGGGCCTCGGCCGCGGCGAAGAAGTCCTCGGCGGAGGCGTACGGCGAGTTCTCCCCGACCGCGAGGACCGACGGCACCTCGGCCATGACCCCCACCGGCGTGATGTCGTCCTTGGTGTAGCCCACCTCGTTGGCCAGCGGCGTCAGCACCATCGTGCCCGCGGTGACCAGCGAGAGGGTGTGCCCGTCGGGTTCGGCGGCGATCAGCTCGGTCGTGGCCAGCGCGCCGGAGCCGCCCGGCAGGTTCTCGACCACCACGGTCTGCCCCAGCTCGTCCTCGAGGCAGGCGCCCACGGTGCGGGTGGTCAGGTCGGTCGGCCCGCCGGCGCCGTAGGGCACCAGCATCCGGATCGACTCGGTCGGGTAGGACGAGGCGTCACCGCCACCCTCGGCCGCGGTGCCGGTGCCCCCGCCGTCGTCCCCACCGCACGCGGCGAGCAGACCGACCAGCACGACGGCCGCGATGCCTGACGAGATGCGCATGTCTCTCCCCCAACGGTCACCGTTGACCGGTCTGCCCCCGCCGGATTGCGCCCGGCCGGTGGTGCGGATCACTGCGATGTAAGCACAGGGGTGGGTGGCCAGCGCCCCGAAAAGGCAACGATCCGGACTCGGTCAGGGCGCCGCGAGGACGACGTCGATCAGGTGCGGGCCGGGCTCGGAAATCGCCCGGCGGAACTGCTCGACGAACTCCTCCGCGGTCGTCGCCCGGCTGCCGGGCACGCCCATCCCGGCAGCCAGGGAGACGAATTCCAGGTCCGGCCGGTCCAGCTCCAGCAGGTCCCTCGACCGCGGCCCGGACGCCTCCGCCCCGACGTTGCGCAGCTCCCCCTCGAGGATCCGGTAGGAGCGGTTGCTGAACACCACCGTGGTCACGTCGAGGGACTCCCGGGCCTGGGTCCACAGCGCCGAGATCGTGTACATCGCGCTGCCGTCGCCCTCCAGGCAGACGACGCGCTGCCCGGGCCGGGCGATCGCGGCGCCCGTGGCGACCGGCAACCCCTGCCCGATCGCGCCGCCGGTGAGGGTCAGCCAGTCGTGGCGCGGCGCCCCGGCGGTCGGCACGGGCATCTGCCGGGTCGAGGTCACCCCCTCGTCGACGACGATCGCACCCTCCGGCAGGAGGGCGCCGAGCACGGCGCCCACGGCGTCGGGGGTCAGCACGCCGGTGGGGAGGGCGGGTCGCACCAGGGGCTGTTCCTCCGGCTCCTCCCCCGGGCCGACGAGGTCGGCGAGCCGGACGAGGGCGTCGACGACGTCGTCCGCGCCGTCGGCGAGCACGTGCACCTGGCACCCCTCGGGGACCAGGCTGCTGGGCCGGTCAGGGTAGGCGAAGAACTCCACCGGGGACCGGGCGCCGGCGAGGACGAGGTGGCGGACGCCGGCCAGCCGTTGGGCGACCTGCTGCCCGGCCCGGGGCAGGCGTTCGACGGGCGGCAGGCCCGCACCGCGCTCCAGCCTCGCCGGGAAGGTCTCGCAGTAGAGCCGCGCCGCGGCCGCACGCGCCACCCGGCTCGCCGCTCGCAGCCCCGGCGCCCGCGTCGCCGCCCCGCCCACGAGGACGGCGCAGGGCTCACCGGAGGACAGCAGTGCGGCGACCGCGGCGACGGCGTCGTCCGGCACCGTCCGCGGCCTGCCCGGCTCCGGGGCCGTCGCGGGCTCGGCACCCTCGGACCAGGAGACGTCGGCGGGCAGGACGAGGGTCGCGATGCCGCCGGGGGCCGTGCGGGCGGCGGCGATCGCCTCCGCCGCGTCGGCCCCGACGTCCGCGGCGGTCGAGGAGCGGCGCACCCATGCCGAGACCGTGCCGGCGAGCGCGTCGATGTCCGACTCCAGCGGGGAGTCGTACTCCTTGTGGTACCCGGCGTGGTCACCGACGACCGTGACCATCGGCGTCGCCGCGCGGCGGGCGTTGTGCAGGTTGGCCAGCCCGTTGGCGAGGCCCGGCCCGAGGTGCAGCAGGACGCCCGCCGGCCGGTCGGCCAACCGGCCGAAGCCGTCCGCGGCCCCGGTGGCCACGCCCTCGAACAGGCAGAGCACGCCCCGCATCTCGGGGACGGCGTCGAGCGCGGCGACGAAGTGCATCTCCGAGGTGCCCGGGTTGGCGAAGCACACGTCGACCCCGCCGGCGACGAGCGTCCGGATGAGGGCGCGGGCGCCGTTCACGCCACCACCGCCGTGCGACCCGTACGGACGTGGGGCGGATCACCCTGGGCACCCATGGGGGCACCGTACGCGCGCCGGCGGTGCGCGGACGGACGGGTCAACGACGGGCGCGGGTGGCGGCCGAGACCCGCGCCAGGGCGTCGGTGACGACGGCGGCGTCGTCCCCCAGCAGGCTCAGCAGGTGCGCGACGAGCTCGTCGTGCGTGGTGCGGGCCGCGGCCACCCGTTCCCGCCCCGCGGTGGTGAGCCGGGCGTGCAGCAGGCGCTTGTCGGCCTCCACCCGCTCGCGGATGACCAGCCCCTGGGCGACCAGCCGGTTGATGGTGCTGGTGACGCCGGGCCTGGAGAGGCCGACCGCTTCGGCCACCTCTCCCATGGAGGCCCGCTCCCCCGGCGACTCGGCGATGCGGCGCAGCGCCTCGAAGCCGGTGAGGGAGAGGTCGTGGTGGCGGTGGAGCGCCGAGTCGACCCGCCGGGTGATGCGGTCGTGCACCTGCACGATGCGCAACCACGTCTCGGCGGGGCGGGGAGCGACTCCGGGAAGAGCGGCAGCATCCCGGGGGACACCGCGCGCGAGCGCGTCCTCGGACCGTGGCACCCGCTCAGACTCCCCGGATCACGAGCCGGTGAAACCGATCTCAGACGGCAGAGATCGAGCCCATGGCGCGCCGGCCGGCGTGCTGGCGTCCGGCGACCGAGACCAGCCCGCCGGCGGTGGCGACGAGCGCCACCGCGGCGACCGCCAGGGAGGCCAGGGACACCACGCCCCGGGCGGGGGCGGCCTCGCCGACGGCGGCGGCGACCTGCAGGGCGACGCCGGTCCGCACGGCCGAGTCGGCGCCCACGAGGTCGAGCGTGGCCGGGCCCGCCGCGGCGCCCTCGGGGATGCGCACGTCGACGCGCACCTCGCCGGCGAGGTCCGCGGTCGTCGTGGCCAGCACGGTCTCGCCGCCGTGGAACACGATGTCCACCCGCTCCCCGGGGTTGAAGCCGGCGCCGCGCAGCACCACGGTGCCGCCGGGCTGCACCTGGGGAACGCCGCCGCCGGGTCCGCCCGGCGCGACCGCCCCCGCATCGCCGGAGCTGCGCGTCGGGGTGCCGCCGGCCGTGGTCCCGGAGCTCGTCGGCGCGCCGCCCGTGGTCGGCGGGGAGCCGGGCGCCGTCGTGGTGCCGGGAGCCTGCGGAGCGGTGGTCCCCGGGAGCGCGCTGCCCGTGGTCGGACCACCGGTGGTCGAGGGCGCCGGAGCGGACGGTTCCACCGTGGCGGTCGGCGGCGCCGGCGGGGGCGGCGGCGGGGACAGGGCGACCTCGCAGTCCTCCACCGTGGGCCGGGTGAGCGTGTAGTCCGTCAGCTCGTCGACGTGGGTCCGGCCCGACCCGTCGCGCGCGGTGAACTCCAGCCGCGGGTCGATGGTCTCGCCGGGGGCGACGTCGTCGGTGCGCAGCACCACGCTGCCGAGGGGCACGAGCGTGGCCTCGTCCTCACCGGACGGCGTCCGGGTGGTGGCCAGGCGCACGCTGTAGGGAGCGGTGCCGGCGACGACCTCCACCACGATCCCGCCCGGGCGGCAGCTCGGGCCGTGGGTGACGCGGGCGTCGGGCTTGGTGGGATCGTCGAGCGCGTGCGCGGGGGCGGCCGCGGAGACGGTGAGGCCGAGCAGGACGACGAGGAGACCGGTCACGACACCGGCGGGCAGGGCGCCGCGGACCACCCGGGCCGACGTCGTCCACGTCTGCCCGGTGATCCGCTCGAAGCTGGTGTTCAGCCCGGTCTCCCCTTTGCGATGCACTCGAGTTCCAGATGATGACGGAAGTGACAGTTCGTTGCTAGCCCGTTACGCGCGTGTCGCGCGTGTCGTGCGGCGTGTCGGGAATCGACCCGCCGATCGCCCGTCCGGGGGAACCGCCGGACGCCCGTTCGTCATCCCGGCGAGCTCGCGCACTACCCGGCTGCCGCGTTCCTCACGCACGCGGACTCGCCCCTCCTCCGGTCGCCGTGAGCGGGGTCACTACGGTGACCGCGTGGACGAAGCGGGTGCCGGCCGACGGCGGCAGAACGAGGTGTACCGGGCCGGCGTGTACGGCCGCTCCCCGCGGGTGCCGGTCGGCATCCGGCGGTTGCAGGAGCGCGCCAAGCGGGCGCTGGACGCCCGCGCCTACGCCTACGTCGCGGGCGGAGCCGGCGACGAGGTGACCCAGCGGGCCAACCGCGCCGCGTTCGACCGGTGGGCCGTGGTGCCGCGGGTGCTGCGCGACGCGAGCGTCCGCGACACCTCCGTGGAGCTGTTCGGGCGCCGGCTCCCCGCCCCGCTGCTGCTCGCCCCGGTGGGCGCGCTGGAACTGGTGCACCCCGAGGCCGACCTGGCCGTCGCCCGCGCCGCCGCCGCCACCGGCGTGCCGATGGTCTTCTCCAACCAGGGCTCGCGGTCCATGGAGGAGTGCGCGGCCGCGATGGGCGGCTCGCCCCGGTGGTTCCAGCTGTACTGGTCGACCTCCGACGAGCTCGTGGAGAGCCTGGTCCACCGGGCGGAGACCGCCGGCTGCGAGGCCCTGGTGGTCACCCTCGACACGACGATGCTCGGCTGGCGCCCGCGCGACCTGGATCTCGGCCACCTGCCGTTCGCCCTGGGCAAGGGCATCGCGCAGTACACCTCCGACCCGGTGTTCCGCCGCCTGGTCGAGGAGCGCGCGGCGGCCGCCGGCCCCCGGGAACCGCAGCCCCGGCCCACCCCGGCGGCGGTCAGGGCGCTGGTGACGATGGCGCGGGCCTGGCCCGGGTCGTTCCGCGACAACCTGCGCTCACCGCTGCCCCGCGCGGCCGTGGAGACCTTCCTGGCCATCTACTCCCGGCCGTCGATCAGCTGGGCCGATCTGGCCTGGCTGCGCTCCCGCACGAAGCTGCCGATCCTGCTCAAGGGCGTGCTGCACCCCGACGACGCGCGGCGCGCGCTGGACGAGGGCATGGACGGCGTGATCGTGAGCACGCACGGCGGGCGCCAGGTCGACCGGTCGATCGCCGCGCTCGACGCGCTGCCCGACGTCGTCGCGGCCGTGGGCGACCGGGCGCCGGTGCTGCTCGACAGCGGCATCCGCAGCGGCGCCGACGTCTTCACCGCCGTCGCCCTGGGTGCCCGTGCGGTGCTGCTGGGCCGGCCGTTCGCCTGGGGCCTCGCCCTGGCCGGCGAAGCGGGCGTGCGGCAGGTGGTCGAGGACGTCGTCGGCGAGTTCGACCTGACGCTGGGGCTCACCGGGCACACCGCCGTCGACCAGTTGACGCCGGAGGTCCTGCACCGCGTCGGCTGACGCACGCTGCCGCGCCGCGGGTTGACGATGCCTGTGGCCTGGGTCACAGTAGAAGTGGGCGGGGGTAGCCGGGAAACAGTGGCTACCCACTGCTGGGTAGACCGACCAACGCGGCCAGACCGTCAGGACCGGCCCCCCGCCCCCACTCCTACTGCACCGCGTCCGGCGGGGGGTCCGCCGTCTCCGGGGTCGGCGTCTCCGGTTCCGTCGGCGGCTCGGGCTCAGTCGGCGGCGGCGGCGGAGGCGGCTCCGGGCTCGGCGGCGGCGGAGGCGGCTCCGGGCTCGGCGGCGGAGGAGGCGGCTCCGGACTCGGCGGCGGAGGCGGCTCCGGGCTCGGCGGCGGAGGAGGCGGCTCCGGGCTCGGCGGCGGCGGAGGCGGCTCCGGGCTCGGCGGCGGCGGAGGCGGCTCCGGGCTCGGCGGCGGCGGAGGCGGCTCCGGGCTCGGCGGCGGAGGGGGCGGCTCCGGGCTCGGCTCGGGGGCCGGCGACGGTGCGGGGGCCGGCGACGGCTCGGGCGCGGGCCGCGGCGCCGGGGCCGGCGCGGGGCGCGGCGGGTTCCAGCGGGCGCCGTTGCTGACCAGCACGGTCACCGTGTCGCCGCGCTGGAGGAGCGTGCCCGGCGCGGGGTCGACGCCGACGACGGTGCCGGGGCGGAGCGCGCTGTCGACGCGGACGATCGAGGCACCGAGGTCCCGGGCGCCGAGCAGCTGGCGGCAACCGGCGGCGGACCGGCCGGCGCAGCCGGGGGGCACCCCCGCCCGGGTGCCTTCCACGAACACCGGGTCGGCCGGCGGGAACGGCACCGGCTCCCGGGAGCTCAGGACCGGCTGCATCGCGTCGTGCCAGATCCGGGCGGGCATGCCGCCGCCGAAGCCGCCGACGTCCTGGTTCTCCGCCGGGTTGTAGATCATCACGCTGGCCGAGACCTGCGGTGTGTACCCGACGAAGGTGACGGAGAAGGCGTCCTGCGTCGTCCCGGTCTTGCCGGCGATCTGGTGGCCGGGGACGTAGGCGCGGCGACCGGTCTGCCCGGGGTAGCCCGGCTCGACGTCCTTGCGCAGCGCCTGGTTGAGGGTGTTCGCCAACCCGGGGGCGACGACCTCCTCGCAGCGCGGGCCGCCGAGGGGCTGCCCGTCCTCGCCGAGCACCGGCTCACCAGAGCGGTCGAGCACGCGCTGGATCGGCGTCGGCTCGCAGCGGGTACCGCTCGCGGCCAGCGTGGCGTAGGCGTTCGCCAGGTCCAGCGGGCTGGTGGCCTCGGCGCCGAACGTGAACGACCCGCGGTTCTCGGCGACGACCTGGTCGGCGACGGGGTCGAGGGAGCGCAGGCCCAGGCGCTGCGCCATGCGCACCGGCGCCTCCACGCTGCCGAGCTGGTCGGACAACGCGAGGAAGTAGGTGTTGGAGGACATGTAGAGCGCCTGCTCCATGTCCAGCGTCGACCGGTAACGGCCGGCGTTCTCGACGTCGTAGGGGCCGTCGCCGTCGCGGTAGACCGTCGACTCGTAGGGGTCGGAGGTGGTGATGCGGTGCTCCAGGCCGAGGCCCTGCTCGAGCGCGGCGGCGGCGGTGAAGACCTTGTACGTCGACCCGGTGCCCTGCCCCGCCGCGACGTTGAGGTTGACCATCGTCTGCGTGGGGTCGTCCTCGGCGGCGCCGTAGGTCCGGTTGACCGACATCGCCAGCACCCGGCCGGTGCCCGGCTCCACGGCCGTGTAGATGCCGGCGCGCGGGTCGTCCGGGGCCAGGGTCGCCCGGACGGCGGCGTCCCCGGCCTGCTGCACGGCGGGATCCAGCGTCGTCTCGATGGTGAGCCCGCCGGTCTCGATCGCCTCCTGGTCGAGCCCGAGCGTGCCGGTCAGGTAGCTCATCGCGTAGTCGCAGAAGAACCCGCCGATCCGGGCCTCCTGGCAGCCCCGCGGCGGCCCCTCGCCCGGCGTGGGCACCACCGGTTCGCTCCGGGCCTCGTCGACGGCGGCGGGATCGGCCATCCCGAGCTCGGCCATGCGGGCGAGGACGACGTCGCGGCGCTGGGTGGCCCGGTCGGGGGCCACGAACGGGTCGTACTGCGTGGGGCTCTGCACCAGGCCGGCGAGCGTGGCCGCCTGGGCGAGGGTCAGCGCGTCCGGCGTCACGCCGAAGTAGGTCTCGGCCGCGGCGGCGACCCCGTAGGCGCCGGCGCCGAAGTAGACCCGGTTGAGGTACCGGGTGAGGATCTCGTCCTTGGTGTAGTCCTGCTCCAAGGCGAGGGCCAGCTGCGCCTCCCGGAGCTTGCGGGCCACGCTCTCGTCGGTGGCGGCCTGCCGGCTGTCGGGATCGGTGGCCGACTGCAGGCGGATCTGCTTGACCAGCTGCTGGGTCAGCGTGGAGCCGCCCTCGACCACCTGGCCGGCGGAGAGATTCCGGACCAGCGCACGGGCGAGCCCCTTGCCGTCGACACCACTGTGGTCGAAGAACCGGCTGTCCTCGATCGCGACGACCGCGTCCTTCATCACCGGGGCGATCGCCTCGGAGGGCACCACCGTGCGGTTGCGCCGGTAGAACTCGGCGACGAGGGACCCGTCCGCCGCGAGCACGCGGGTGTTGCCGGCCGGCGTGCGGTCCAGCAGCTCGTCGCCGACCGGGCGCATCAGGTCGGCGCCGGCGCGGGTGGCGAAGGTGGCCCCACCCACGAGCGGCAGGGCGAAACCGGCGAGCAGCGCACCTGCCAGTACGACCGCCAGCGCCAGGCCCAGCAGCGCGCTCCCCCGGTGGACGCGCCGCACCGGCGCCTCCTCCACGCCGGGCAGCGGCAGGCCGTCGATGACGGGACGGGGCGACACGGAACTCCTCGGCACAGGCGACAACGGCGGCGCCCACGCGGAGCGGACCCGCCTTCCTCGGTACCCCTCCGTCCGGGATCCGCCTCCCGGATGAGCGAACTGTCATGCGATCGCAATGTGCGCCGCCGCCGCGCGGCGCCCGGGTGCCGCGCGGCCGGGCGTCGCGGGACGGGCCGGCCGCGCGGCACTCCCGGAGGGAGGGCCGGACGCGCTCAGTCCACCGCGGCCACCACCGGCGCCGCCGGCGCCGGCCGCGGAGCCGGCACCACGGCAGGCACCTGCACGGCCGGCTCGTGCCGGACCGCCGGGAGCCAGCCCAGCCAGCGCGGCAGGTACCAGTTGCGCTCACCCAGCAGCTGCATCACCGCGGGCAGCAGCAGCGCCCGGACGACGGTGGCGTCCAGCAGGACCGCCACCGCCAGGCCCAGCCCGATCTGCTTCATGCTCGTCATCGACAGCGTCACGAAGGTCAGGAAGACGAACACCATGATCACCGCGGCGCTGGTGACGACCCCGGCCGAGGACGTGATGCCCTGCGCGACGGCGTCCCGGGTGGCGAGCCCCCGGTCCCGGGCCTCGCGGATCCGGCTGAGGATGAACACGTGGTAGTCCATCGACAGGCCGAAGAGGATGACGAACAGGAACAGCGGGATCCAGTTCACGATCGCCCCGGTCCGGTCGAGGTCGATGAGCCCCGCGCCGACGCCCTCCTCGAACACCAGCACCATCACGCCGTAGGCAGCGGCCACGCTGAGCAGGTTGAGCACGATCGCGGTGACCGCGACGGTCACCGAGCGGAACGAGACGAGCAGCAGGAGGAAGGCCAGCACCAGGACGAAGCCGAACACCCACGGGGTGCGCTCGGCCATGAGCTCGTCGAAGGCCACCGAGGAGGCCGTGCCGCCGCTGACGACCGCGGTCACGCCGTCCAGCGCACCGACTGTCTCGGGCACCAGCTCGTCGGCGAGGGTCGCGAGGGCGTCGCGGGAGGCCTGCTCCTCGCCGTCGCCGGTCAGCGGCACCCCCACGACGGCGACGGTGCCGGCCTCGTTGGTCTCGACGGCGATCGGCTCGTTCATCTCCCCGCTGGCCAGGGCGCGCTCGCGCAGCTCGGCGATCGCGGCCTGCACCTGCGGGGCGGTGACGTCGGGCGCCTGGATCACGACCTCGGCCGGTGAGGGGCCGCCCGGGAACGCCTCGGTGATCCGGTTGTAGGTCTGGATGACCGGGAGCGCCTGCGGCAGGTCCTGGACGCCCTCGGCACGCAGGTCCATCGACAGCGCCGGGACGGCGAGCCCGACCAGCGCGCCACCGGCCACCACCGCGGCGACCAGCGGCCGGCGCAGCACCGCGCCGAGGACGACGGGCCAGAACCGGCCGGGCCGGTCGGCGGCGCGCCGGCGCAGGAACGGCAGCCGGCCCTTCTCCACCCGGTCACCGAGCCAGGCCATCATCGCCGGGAGCACGGTGAGCGAGCCGAGCACCGAGCAGGCGACGACCAGGATGGTGGCGGAGGCGACGCCGGTGAAGATCGAGAAGCCGGTGAGGAACATGCCGGCCATCGCGACCATGACGGTGATGCCGGAGATGAGCACCGAGTGCCCCGAGGTGGCCGCGGCGACGTCGAGGGCGTCGACCGGGCCGGCGCCCTTCGCCCGCTCCTCGCGCTCCCGCTTCAGGTAGAAGAGCGAGTAGTCCACGCCGACGGCCAGGCCGATGAGCAGCATGACGATCTGCGCGGCCTGGTCGACGTGCCAGATCTGGCTGGTGAGGCTGAGCAGGCCCAGGGCGCCGACGAACGCCGTCAGCGCGAAGACCAGCGGGAGGAGGGCCGCGACGAGCGCCCCGAAGGTCAGCAGCAGCACGGCCAGCGTGATCGGGATGGAGAGCAGTTCGGCGCGCTGGAAGTCGGCGTCCAGGGTCTCGCCCAGCGCGACGTCGGCACTGGTGCCGCCGAACTGCTCGACCCGGACGTCGTCGTGCTCGGCGGCCACCGCGGCGACCGCGGCCTGCACAGGGCCGATCCGGTCGGCGGCGTCGTCCGGGTCCCCCGCGATGTCGAAGGTGACCAGCGCGGAGCGGCCGTCGGCGGAGACCAGCGGGGCACCGTCGAGCGGGCTGACCAGGTTCGTGACCTCGGGGGTGCCCCGCAGCCCGTCGACGAGGTCGGTGAGCGCGGCGGTGGCGGCGGCCCCGGGCACGTCGGCGGCCCGCTGCACGAGGACCATCTCCGAGGCCGGCTCCTCCCAGCCGTTGTCGTCGAGGATCTGGCGGGCCTGGGCCGGGGCGCCGAGCGACTGCTCGGCGTCGGTGAGCTCGCCCTGCGGGACCAGCGCACCGATCGCGACGGCGGCCAGCACGAAGGCCAGCCAGCCGAGCACCGCCGTCTTCCGGTGCCGGGCGCTCCAGCGGCCGACCCGCCCCGCGAGGTTGCGGGATCCATCCATCGTCGTCTCCTGTTCGAGTGCCGGTGTCCGAAGGCCGACCTGCTGGTCACGGGCGCGCGCACCCACCCGCCGGCTGGTCGGGCGGGGGTCGGGGGGCCCGATCATCGGGGCGCGGCCCGCCGGCGGAGAGACTTCCGGAGGAGGCGGGACGGAACATCAGGGAAAGCCCTGATGCCGTCCCTGATCTTGGTCAGCCCCGGGAGCCCGGAACCGGGTCGCTCAGCAGCTCACCGGGGCGGAGAACTCGATGCGCACCGTGCGGTTGAGCGCGGCCGGAGCTGGGAGAAGCCGGCCCTGGGGGTCCCGGTCGGCGACGTACCCCGGGAAGTCGCTCCCCCGGCCTTCGACGTGGAGCTGCGGGATCGGCACGCGAAGGGCGATGAGGAGATCGGCCACCGCCTGTGCCCGCTCGTCGCTGAACCTCACCTGGTCGGCGGGCTCGCCGATGTTCGCGGTGGTGCCGAAAAGGATGGCGACGACCTGGCCGGACCGGAGTTGCTCGGCGACCCCGCGCAGGACGTCCTCGGCAGCCCCCGGCTCGATGAACTGGTCGCTGTTCGGCCGGAAGGCGAAGGGCCCTCCGGTGATGGTCATGGTCTGCCCGGTGCAGCGGTAGCCCGGGTCCATCCCGACGGTTTCCACCGGGGGCAGCGAAGGATCAGGCAATCCCTCCAGCGCCGTGCTCTCCACGTGGACGCTCGCCGCACCCGCTTGCCGGACGACCGTGCTCCAGATGGCCACCAGCTGGGCGCGGCGGATCGAGTCCAGCGGCTGCTGGGGGGCCACCACGTCGCCCAACCCCTGGAAGACGACGCGGATGCCCGACAGGTCGGGAAGGCGCTGGGCATCACCCAGGGCCTCGGCGACCTCCTGCGGGTGGGCGTCCATCATCCCCGGCGTGGTGAAGTCCAGGTCACCTGCCGTCGACAACCCGGAGTCCAGAACGACCAGGCTGCGCAGCCCGGGCTGCCCGGCGAGCTCCTCCACGGCCAGGCCCAGGGCACCGAGCAGATCGGATCCCTCCGTCCGGGCCCGGGCTCCGCTGACCGCATCGTCGACGGGCCGCCGGTCGGCGAGCTCGGGGGAGCCGGCCGCCTCGTCCTGGAACGGCGCCCCGTCCGCCACGATCAGCGAGAACGCTGCGCGCTGGGCGACTGCCATCTCGACGACGCTGGCCGAACGTCCGCCGAGCGCTGCGGGCGGCATGTTGGCGCGAGCTCCCACCACCACGGCGAGCGCGCCGGTGGGCTCCGGGGCGGCTGCGGTGGCACCGCCACCGCAGCCGGCGAGCCCGGCGGTGACGGCGGCCGCGATCACCGCCGCGGACCAGCGCACCAGCCCCTTCCGCACCGATCCCCGGAATGCGGACCCGGCACGGGCCGTACCTGCTCGATCTCCTGCCACAACGCCCCCGCGATGTCTCTCCACACGTATGACCGCACGGATCCGCACGGCCGCGGCGAGGCCCACAGGGTGTCCGCTCCGCGGCCGGCACGGGGCGGACACCCTGTGCCGCCGCGCCGGCACCGTATGACGTCGTCGCAGCCCACGGGGGGGTTCGGTGCGCGACAATCGGATCGGGCGATCCGGCGACCGGGCAGGGCCGGTGGCCGGGGGGAGAGGTGGAGCGGGCCGGCCGCCGAGGGCATCAGGGTGCACGGCCCGGAACACGTGACGGGAGCGCCGCGCTCCCGTCCAGCCGCTCGGGATCTCCCCCGCCGTCACTGCCCGCACCGGCCGCCACCCGATCAGCGGCCCGCTCCGCTCCGCAACCGCGGGCGCTCAGCAGCGCGACGTTGGCGACCGCGATCGGCAGGAAGATGGACCAGACGTGACCGGGAGCCTGCAGGTACGGGTTCGTCGCGTTCCCGATCAGCATCCCGGCGGCGCCCGTGCACGTGACCACCAGACTCGGCACCAGGTCGGCCCGCGCCCGCGCGGCCCGGATCACCGCCCCCAGCGTGAGGAGGGCGCCGACCAGGACGATGAGCATGCCCACCACCCCGGTCTGGAAGAGCAGACCGTGGTACTGCAGCTCCCAGCGCCACGGCTCCACCGGATCCCGGGCGAAGCCGTCGATCACCGCTCCGAACCCGTGCCCGAAGAAGGGTTTCTCGCTCCACTCCTCCAGCAGGCGATCGGCCTGGTACGCCCGCAGGCGGTCATCCGCCGCACTGGCATCGGGGAAGACCGCGCCGGTCACGTAGCTGGCGACGCTCTGCCAGGCCGCACCGATCACGCCGGAGGAGAACAGCCCTGGCATGAAGCCGACCACGAGGACCGCTGCGCCGGCCGCCAGGAGCACGCGCCCGCGCACCGTGGTCCCCTCCACCGGACGGCGGCCCTGCAGGGCCATCCGCAGGAACCAGCCGATGAGTGGCGCCAGGACGAGCACGAGGGCGAGCGCCCGACGGCCGCCGGTCAGGGTTCCCGCGGTCGCGGCGAGCGCGGCGACCAGCCTGAGCCACGTCGGCGGGAGCAGCCGGTCGTTGCCGACGAACAGGGAGGCGATCCACAGCGGCCCGGCAGCGACCAGCGTCGAGAGCCCGTAGAGGCGCACCTCGGTGTACCGCCCGCCACCGAAGCCAGCGCCGTACTGGTCCAGCAACCATGACGGGAGAACCTGCGGGACCACCCCGGTGTTGCCCGCTGCGTAGAGGGAGATCGTGCCGCCGATGAAGACCGTGACCACCGCGAGGGTCGTGAAGACCGCCCGCAGGGTCCGCTCGTCCACGGCCGTCGCGGCCATCCACCAGAGGAGCGGGGCGGCGACGAAGACGAGGAAGCCGCCCGTGAAGCCCGGATTTGTCGGGCCCGCCAGCAGGCCTACCAGTGCGTAGGCGAAGGTCACGAACACGATGGGCACCAGGGGCGGCGCGAGACGGCGGCGCGCCAGCACGATCGTGCCGGCCGACAGCGCCCCCAGGGCGGCCAGCACGGGCACGAGGACGATGTTGGTCGAGACCGGCCGTGCCAGGACGTACCCCAGCAGCAACAACGCCGCCCAGCGCCACGGGCCGAGCTTCTGCTTCACACCGGGCACGCTAACCAGACCAGGACCCGCGCAGTAGTGCTTGCGCGCCGCCGTCCGCCGGGCCGGGAGGTCGCAGACGAGCCGTCCGTCACGCAGGCTGTTGGTGCGATGACGCAGAGCGGCGACAAGCCGAAACAGCGTCCTGTCGTGGCGCAACTACCCAGCGAAGTAACTGCTGGTCGATCCGGCTGCTCGAGCTCCGGCGGCCCGCGCCGGAACGTGCAGCAGCTCCTCGCCGTACGGAGAAGGGGCCAGCGCCGCCCGTCCCGGCGTTACCGTCCGTGCCCACATAGGCCCTGAGCCGGGCGCCGACCGATCCCGGAGCTGCCGAGCTCCGGCCGAGAACGGGGATGTGAGTGGAAGGGACCGACGCGCTGCGCGCGCTCCGCACCAGACGGCGATACATCGTGGCCGGACTACTCCTCGGCCTCGCCGTGGCCGCCTTTCTGAACTGGTCCGCGGAGCGTCGATACGCGTCAACGGCCCAGTTGTTCGTCACTGTGACCCCCGAGTCCACGGAGTCGCGGGACCCCTACGGCAACCAGCAGTTCTCCCAGCAGCGGGTCGTCACCTACGTCCAGGTGCTCACTGGCCGGGAGCTCGCCCAGCGGGTCGTCGACGACCTCGGGCTGCCGATCTCGGCCGCCGAGCTGCCTGAGATGATCACGGCGACCCCGCTGCCGGACACGGTCGTCCTCGAGGTGACGGTCACCGACACCTCGCCCGACCGGGCACAGCTCATCGCCACCTCGGTGGCCCAGAACTTCATCGACCGCGTGCGCCAGCTGGAGACCCCCGAGGGCGCGGCCACACCGACCGTCGATGTGGAGCTCATGGAGCCCCCCAGCTACGACGCGACCCCGGTGAGCCCGGCCACCGCCCGGACGCTCGCGGTCGGCGGCGCGCTGGGGCTCCTCCTCGGTGTCGGGACAGCCCTGCTGAGCGTGCGCATGGACAGGAGCTTGCGCAACGAAGAGGACGCGGCCGCAGCCACCGGCGCGGAGATCCTCGGACGGGTGCCGGTCGACCGGCAGCTGACGCGCCGGCACGTCGCCTCCGGGGCGGCCACCGGCCAGTCCGCCGTCGCCGAGGCCTTCCGGACGCTCAGGGTCAACCTGCAGCACGTCGGCCCCCGAGGACGGTCACGCGTCATCGTCGTCGCCGGGGCCGTACCCGGGGAGGGGGCATCGACGGTGGCGGTCAACCTGGCTGTCTCCCTCGCGAGGTCGGGGAGCCGGGTCCTGCTGATCGAAGGCGACCTGAGGCGGCCGCGGGTTGCGCGGCAGCTCGGCCTCCCGGCCGGCCCCGGTCTCACCGATGTCCTCGCCGGCACCGCCGAGCTGGACGAGGTCACCCGGCCGTGGGGCCAGAGCACGCTGACCGTGCTGGACGCGGGTCCGCTGCCCGCGGAGCCGGCGGAGCAGCTCGGCTCACCGACCATGCAGTCCCTGCTGGAGCAGGCCCGGGACGGCTACGACCACGTGATCGTCGACGCACCACCGCTGCTGTCCGTCGTGGACGGCGCGGTCCTGACCGCGCTCGCCGACGGCTGCCTGCTGGTGGTGCGCCACGGGCGGACCACCCAGGACCAGCTGGCGGAGGGCACGGCGGCCATCAACCGGGTACGTGCAGAAGTCCTGGGGACGGTGCTCAACCGCATGCCGCCGACCACCACCCGGGGCGGCCGCAAGAGCTACGCACCCGACACCGGCCGGCAGCGCACCGGCGCTCCCGCTGCGGCCCGGCACGCGCCCGGTGACGCGGCCGATGTCGGTGCCGCCGGCCGGACGCACGCCGAGGACGAGCCCGACGCGCTCCCGATCACCGGGGCGCTCCCCCCACCGGCCCCGCCGACCGGCCGGCCGACCGAGGCGTGGTCCGGCTCCTCGCGCCCTGGACCGGGATCCTCTCCGTCGGCCACGAGCTGATGCCGCCCGGTCGCCTCCACCCGTGGTCAGCAGCTGCCGCTGCCGGCCACGGCGGCAACCATGCCACCGGTCTCGTGGAGGACTGCCATCACCCAGCGTCGCGGCGTCATACCCGCCCGGGCCTCGACCATGGCGACGTCGGCGTCCGTGCAGCGGCGCATCAGCACTCCCGCCCGCACGACGTGGTAGCTGCTGGTCACCACGGCGATCCTGGCCCAGCCCTGCTGGTCGACCAGTGCGCCCAGCGCACGCGCCTCCGACCTGGTGTCCGACCCCGTCGCGGTGAAGCAGTGGACTTCCAGGCCACCGGGGTCCTCGCACAGGGTTCGAGCCTGCTCGTTGTCCCGCCCATCGTCCACGGAGACGGCGAGGACACCGGCCCCCGACTCGGCGAGCCGGATCGCGACCGGGAGGCGGCTGCCCGCATCCCCGGCCAGCACCACGACCGCGTCCGCGCCGGCGGCCGGATCGGTCGGTGGGTGCACGAAGAGCCGGGCCACGCCGGCCGCGACGAGCAGGAGGAGGATCGCGGCCGCCACGAGGCTCCTGCGCATGCCCGTGGAGCCTGCCACCGTCCGGACGCCCGGAGGTGGCCGTCCGTCGCGCCGCGAGGCGGGAGCGGGACCGTCCGGCCGTCCGCCGGCGTGCGGGGCACCCGGTGACACGGCCGTGAGCGCCTCCACTGGGCCGACCGTGGCCGCGAGTTCACGGCGACGCCGGCAGTGGCGCCTGGTCGTGCTGGCCGGGTTGCTGCTGGCGGTGGTCGCTGCGGTGGTCCGGGACCCCCCCGCCATCGATCGGGTCCGGGAAACCTTCGCCGTCGCGGCCACCTGGCAGGACGACGTCGTGGTCGTCACCGGCCGCGGCCTGGTGGCCGAGCAGCCGATCGACGTGTCGGCGCGGTTCGAGGGGGGCAGCGGGTCGGCCCTCGTGGTGGCCGACGAGGACGGCAGGTTCGCCCTCGCGTTCCGCCCGCCGGCCGGCGTCACCGACGACGTGGAGGTGACTGCGGTCAGCGGCCCGGAACGGTTGCAGGACACGGTGGCGGTGCGGCGGGGCGACGGGGCCCCGGAGCCTCCGACCGGTGGCGACCTGCTGACCGTTCGGATGACCGGGGCTCCCCGCGAGCCTCCTCCGGTCGCCGGTCCCCGCCTCCCCCGCCACGTCGTGCCCGCCGGCATCGCGGCCGACTGCTCGACCGACGTGACCGCCGCGCTCAACGAGTGGCTGGCGAGCGTGCCCGACCGGAGCGAGGTGCTCTTCGACGAGCAGGCCTGCTACCGGGTCGACGGCTCACTGACCCTCGAGGGCCGGGCCGACCTGGTCATCGAGGGCAACGGGGCGACCTTCCGGGCCGGAGTCCCGGTGCCCACACCGGAGACCAACCGCGCGCAGTGGCACCTGAACTACGGCACGGGGATCGTCCTGCGCAACATGACGCTGGTCGGGATGAACCCCGAGCCGCGCTTCGACCCCGACAACGAGTTCGACCACAACGTCTTCATCCGCGGCGCGAGCGACGTCACCGTCGAGAACGTGCACGGGCGCGGCGCCTACGGGGATTTCGTGGCGATCGCGCACGGGCTCGACCGGCGGACCATCCCCACCGGCATCCGGATCCGGAGCTCGTCGGCCGAGACCGTCGGACGGATGGGGATCTCCTGCGTGGCCTGCGACGGGGTGACCGTCGAGGACAGCGTGTTCAACGGCATCGGATACCACGTGTTCGACCTCGAGGTGGAGGACGACGAGTGGCCTACCCGCGGCGTCCGCTACACCGGCAACACGATCGGCCGGCACGGGCACGCGTTCTTCTCCGTCGGCACGCCGTTCCAGACGTTCCGCAACGACGTGTCCGACATCCTGATCGCCGACAACCTGGTCACCCAGCCGGGGGCGTCGCTGGACGGCGAGTGCACCCCGGAGATCAGCTTCGTCTACAGCAAGGTGCCGGTGCACGACGTCGTCATCACGGGCAACAGCCTCGTCTCGCGCACCGACGCGATCTTCGTCAAGGACGCGACCGACGTCGCGATCCGGGACAACCGGGCCACGCTCGTCGGGCCTTCGTGCGGCGATCCGGTCGGTATCCGGACGGTCTCGACGCCGGGCGCAGACGTGCGTGGCAACGACCTCATCGGCTACGGGTAGCCCTGGCGGGGCTGGGGCGTGCGCTGCGCCCCCAACCGGAGTCCCGGGTCCAGGAGAGTGCGGCCGTCGAACACCCGGTTCCGCCGGACAACCTGTCCGGACGCCACCGGATCGAGGCTCCGGTGACCTGCTCCGGCTTCGGCCACCGCGGGCGGCTGTTCCCGACGGCGGCCAGGGCCCCGGCGGAGACCAGCACCGTTCCTCCCTCCGGGAGCGCCGCGCACCTCGCCTCGGCCGGCCAGGGCTCGCGGCAAGCCCCGTAGGGCCTCCCCGCCGGGTGGACACCCCGTCGCTCGCGGCCGGGCCAGCCGCCGCGGCGTGGTCGGCGATCGGTACGGGGCACGCACTCCGTGGTCGGGCGTCGACGGTGCGTAGTACAGGGCCGGGAGCGCCGCCGAGTGGGGTGGACGGACTTCACATGGCGCGCACGACGACCCCGTCCGGGCCCGGCGGAACCCTTAACCTCCGCGTCGAACCGGCCGCACGCCGGGCACGTCCCCACCCACCCCGCGGTCGGTGACCAGGAAGAGGCCACGATGACCTTCGGACCCAAACCGGTGCACGACGTCTACGGCGCCGGCGGGCACGCCCAGGTCGTCATCGACGTCCTGCGGGCTCGCGGCATCCGGGTGCGACGGCAGTACAACGACCGGCCGGAGAACCAGCACCCCGCGAGCTTCCACGTGCACCCGGGGATCCGGCGGACGGGTCCGGCGGGCTTCCCGGCGATCGACGTCCCCGTCGTCCTCGCCGTCGGCATCAACGGCGAGCGCGCCGAACTGGACGTCATGCTCGACGCCACCTTCGCGCTGGCGATCCACCCGTCCGCGCTCATCGCGCCGACGGCGCAGATCGGCGAGGGGACGGTGGTGCTGCACGGTGCCGTGGTCCAGCCGAACGCGCGTCTGGGGCGGCACGTCCTGGTCAACACCGCCGCCAGCGTCGACCACGACTGCGTCGTGGAGGACTACGCGCACATCAGCCCGCACGCCACCCTCAGCGGTCACGTGCACATCGGGGAGGGCACGCACATCGGGGCCGGGGCGGTCCTCATCCCCACGATCAAGGTGGGCCGGTGGTGCCGGGTCGGCGCCGGAGCGGTGGTCATCCGGGACCTGCCCGACCACTGCACCGCGGTGGGCAACCCGGCCCGGATCCTGCCCGACCGCAGCGGGGAACCGGTGCCCGACTGGTCCCTCGCCCGTGCCGGGCACCCGGCGGCGACCCGGCTGGTGACCTCGTGACGGACGTGACCGCGACAGCAAGGGCGAGCGCAGTGGTCGGACAGGTGGGCGACGAGCCGCCCGGGCAGGACCTGGTGTTCGTCGGGGCCGGGGCCTCGACCTCGTACATCCTGCTGGCGCTGCTCCGGTCGCTGGAGGAGCGACCGGCCGCGGAGCCACTGCGCATCGCGGTGGTCGAGCGGGCGCCCGATCCGTTCACCGGCGTGCCCTACGGCCGTCGCGCCGCCCGCACCTCCCTGCTGATCACCGCGCTGCGGGACTTCCTGCCGGAGCAGGAGCGCGCCTTGTTCGTGGAGTGGCTCGGCGACAACAAGGGCTGGGTGTTCGAGGAGTTCCTCGCCGCGGAGGGACCGTTCTCGGCGCGGTGGTGGGCCCGCCACGAGGAGTCCGTCCGGCGCAACGACTTCGAGTCCCTCTACCTCCCCCGGTACACGTTCGGGGAGTTCCTCGCCCGGCGCACCCGCGAGGCCATCGCCCGTGCGGAGGCCGCGGGCCTGGTGACGACGGAGGTCATCCAGGAGGACGTGGTCGCCATCGAGCCGGCCGGGCACGGCTACCTGGTGCGCTGCACCGACCGGGTCGTCGACGGCCGTCGCGTGGTCCTCGCCACCGGGTCTCCGCCGGTGCTGCGACGGTTGTCGCAGGACCTCGGCGCACCGGGCGCGGTGCTGGTGGACGACCCCTTCGACGACATGGGCGAGGCCGTCGACCGGATCGTCGCCGCCGCGGCCCGGGGTTCCAGGGCCCGCCCGGCGCACGTCGCGGTCATCGGCGCGAACGCCAGCACCATGGACATGCTCTACCAGGTCAACGACGCCGCCGGCCCCGGCCCGGCGGAGACCGTCTTCACGGTCCTCTCGCCGAGCGGACAGCTCCCCGAGCGGCTCGACGAGGGGCGCGCCGTCCGGCCGTTCCACCCCGAGCACCTCGCCGCCCTCGAGGATGTGGCGACCCTCGACGCGGCCGCGGTCTACCGGGCGGCCGTCGCCGACATCGCCCTGGGACGGGCCCTGGGCCTGTCGGTCTCCGACACCCTCGCGCCGATCTCCGCGGCGGTCGGCCGGGTGCTGCGCCGGCTCCCCGAGGA
The DNA here is from genome assembly GCF_054050795.1 of Blastococcus sp. SYSU DS1024. Lineage (NCBI taxonomy): Bacteria > Bacillati > Actinomycetota > Actinomycetes > Geodermatophilales > Geodermatophilaceae > Blastococcus > Blastococcus sp. SYSU DS1024. Next base: position 185,356 of record NZ_JBJHAA010000006.1, on the reverse strand, counting down.
CGAGACCGCCGTCTTCGCCGACCGGTGGGGTGTGGAGCTGGGCCGTCACCAGCGGCGGGCGGGCTGGGAGTACTGCGAGGTCGTCGAGCGGCTGTCCGCCGAGGGCCGGCTGCGCCTCGTGGCCGGCTCGTTCGTCGACCTCGTCGCCGATGCGGCCGGCCAGGTGCACGTGCGGTACCAGGTGGACGGCGAGCTGCACCAGATCGCCTCGCCGGTGGATGCCGTCGTCAACTGCGCCGGGCCGGCGCGCAGCCTGCGCCACGCCGCTCCCCCGCTGCTGACCCAGCTGATCACCAGCGGGGTGTGCCGGCTCACCCCGTCCGGGGGCGGCATCGCGGTGGACTCGTCGATGGCCGCGGCTCCCGGCCTCTACGTCATGGGCCCGCTGCTGGCCGGCAACGTGGTCGGTGGCGCCCCGGTGTGGCACATGGAGCACTGCGGACGGATCAGCGCCTTCGGCTCCGCGCTCGGCACCGACCTGGCCCGGACGCTGGTCGCCAGCGGGCGCTGACGGCCGGGTGGCCGGCCCCGCTGACCCGGGCCGGCCACCCGGCCGTCGGTCAGGCGTCGCCGCCCAGCGACCGCCACTGGGCCCGCAGGCCGGCGACGACGTCCACGGTCGGCTCCCAGCCGAGCGCGTCCCGGATGCGGTCCGCCGAGCCGCCCGTCCGCCGGACGTCACCGGCGACCGGGTCCTTCCGGTCGACCTCCAGCGGTCGTCCGGCGATCTCGCCGAGGACGTCGAGGACCTCGTTGACGCTGATGCTCGTGCCGCCCGAGACGTTGAAGACCGCCCCCGGCCGGACGTCGGCCCCGGCGGCGAGCAGGTTGGCCGCCACCACGTCGTCGACGAAAGTGAAGTCGCGGATCTGCTCCCCGGTCCCGTAGACCTCGATCGGCCGGCCGGCCAGCGCGGCCCGGATGAACCGGTTGAAGGCCATGTCCGGTCGCTGGCCGGGACCGTAGACGGTGAAGTACCGCAGCGAGACGGTCGGGACGCCGAAGTTGTCCGCGTAGAGGGTGCACAGGTGCTCCGCCGCCAGCTTCGTGACGCCGTAGGGGCTGTGCGGGCGGGGCAGGTCGTCCTCGGTGGTCGGGTAGGCGAGGGCGTTGCCGTACACCGAGGACGAGGACGCGTACACCAGCCGCCGCAGGTCCGGCGCCCGGCGGGCGGCCTCGAGCAGGCGCTGGGTGGCCGAGACGTTCGCGTCGACGTAGGTGGCGAACTCCTCGCCCCACGACTTGCGGACGCCGGGCTGGCCGGCCTCGTGGAAGATCGTCGACACGCCCTCGAGGAGGCGGTCCAGGTCGGCGGTGTTGAGGTCCTCCGCCACGAAGGTGAACCCGTCGGCGGGGAGGGAGGCGAGGTTCTCCTTCTTCAGGCCGGGGTCGTAGTAGTCCGTGAGGCAGTCGACCCCGATGACGCGCTCACCTGCGGCCAGGAGGCGCCGGGCGAGGGCGCTGCCCACGAAGCCTGCGACACCGGTGATCAGGACGCTCACGATGGTTCTCCCTCTGGTGCGGCCCGCGGGCGGGACCGGGCGTGCGGGACGGGTGCGCGGCAGGCCTGACACGCCCGCCGGGGTCGCTCGTGCGGAGGCTAACGGCGCGGAGGCCGGAGGAGTAGGGGTCACGATGCGTCACCGTCCGGCGGGCACCTGGCCGGTGCGCTCCCGCAGGTGACGGCGGGGGTGGGCAGGCGCCAGCGCACGACAGCGGAACACGCAGCGTCGAGAGATGAGCACCGAGCGGATCGACAGACCGCCGTGACTGAAAGTGGTCATTCGGTGTCGTTCGCCGAAAACAAGCCAGTGACCTGCAGGCTTGCCCGACCGTAGCCGGACGACCACGGCGCACCGCGAGACGGGAGGACGTGAAGCGCTCGACAGCGCCCCCGCCAGCACTACGTTCCGTCGTCATCGGCGCCACCTGTCGTGGGGCCGGGAGTACACGGGCTCCACCTGGACGAACGGGGGGCGGAATGGAAGCGCACGAGGCACCGCGGGTCGCTCCGCACGATCGGCGGAACGGCGCGCGGGGGAGGCCCGTCACGCGGTGGCGGCTCGTCCGGTGCTTGATGCTGGTCGTCGACGTCCTCTCGCTGCACGCGGGCCTGGTCCTCGCGCTGGCCGCGCGCTACGAGGGCTCGTTGGAGGAGTCCCACCCCTCCGGGCTCCTCGTCGGGATCCTCGTCGGCACCGCGGTCTTCCCCGTCACCTCCGCCGCGCTCCGCCTGCACCAGGGCCGCTACGCCGTCGGCGGCGCCGACGAGCTCAAGGCGCTGGGGCTGGCGGTCGGGGTCAGCGCGACCGCCGTCCTGGCCGTCGTCCTCGCGTCGGGGGCCCCGCGCCTGCTGCCGCTCAGCGTCCCGGTGATCGGTGCCGTGCTCTCCCTGGTCCTCATGACGACCGTCCGGTTGGTGATCCGCAGCCAGCGCGAGGGGGCCGTCCGGCCGCGCACCGGCCTGCCGACGCTGGTCTTCGGCGCGGGTGACGCCGCGGAGCAGCTCATCCGCTCCATGCTGAGCGACCCGCAGAGCCCCTACCTGCCGGTGGGCCTGCTCGACGACGACCCGGCCAAGCGGCACGTGCGCATCCGCGGCGTCCGCATGCTCGGCGGCCGCGACGACATCCCCTCCGCGGTCGTGAGCACCAAGGCCGAGGTGCTGGTCATCGCGCTCCCGTCGGCCGACTCGGCCCTGGTCCGCGAGGTCTCCCGGCCCGCCACCGAGGTGGGGCTGACGGTGAAGGTCCTGCCGCGCTTCGCCGACCTGCTGCACGGCCGCGTCGGCATCCGCGACGTCCGGGACATCGATGTCGCCGACCTGCTGGGGCGCCGCCAGATCGACACGAACGTCGCCGAGATCGCCGGCTACCTGACCGGCAAGCGCGTCCTGGTCACGGGCGCCGGTGGATCCATCGGGTCCGAGCTGTGCCGGCAGATCGCGACGTTCGACCCGTCCGAGCTGTTGATGCTCGACCGGGACGAATCGGCTCTGCACGCCCTGCAGCTGACGATGTTCGGGGAGGCCCGGCTCGACCTCCCCCAGGCGATCCTCGCCGACATCCGGGACGCCGGGGCGCTCCGTCAGCTATTCGCGGAGCGGCGGCCCGACGTGGTCTTCCACGCCGCTGCGCTCAAGCACGTCAACATGCTCGAGCAGTACCCCGGCGAGGGCTGGAAGACCAACGTGCTGGGCACCCGCAACGTCCTCGAGGCGGCGACCTCCGTCGGGGTCAGCCACTTCATCAACGTCTCCACCGACAAGGCCGCCGACCCGGTGAACGTCCTCGGCCGGACCAAGCGGATGGCGGAGCGGCTCACCGCCACGTACGCCCAGCAGGCCGAGGGCCGGTACCTCTCGGTCCGGTTCGGCAACGTGCTGGGCAGCCGCGGATCCGTCCTGGAGACGTTCGCCGCGCAGATCGCGCGCGGCGGGCCGGTGACCGTCACGCACCCCGATGTCACGCGGTACTTCATGACCATCCCCGAGGCCGTCCAGCTGGTCATCCAGGCGGGCGCCATCGGCAACGACGGCGAGGCGCTGGTCCTCGACATGGGAGAGCCCGTCCGGATCGCCGACGTCGCGGCGCAGCTGATCAGCATGGAGGGCCGGCCGATCAACATCCTGTTCACCGGGCTCCGTCCGGGCGAGAAGCTGCACGAGGACCTGTTCGGCGCCGGCGAGCGCGGGGAGCGGCCCGTCCACCCGATGATCAGCCACGTCGCGGTGCAGGGGCTGACGACCGAGGCCCTCGCCGAGCTGGGCACCTCGCAGCTGGTGGACGAGGTGTGGACCTCGCGGGAGGGCGCCACGGCCGACCGGCTCGCCGACGACGCCCGGACGGTGACGCGATGACCGCGCTGGGCCTGGCGGGTGCCCGAGAGCGCGGGCGGATCCTGCTGTCCTCCCCCGACGTGGGCCTGCGGGAGGAGGAGCTGGTCGCCGCGGCGATCCGGTCGGGCTGGATCGCCCCGCTGGGCCCGATGGTCGACGAGCTGGAGCGGCGCATCGCGGACCGCTGCGGGCGGCGGCACGCCGTGGCGCTCTCCTCCGGCACCGCGGCGCTGCACCTGGCCCTGCTGCAGGTGGGGGCCGGCCCCGGCACCGTCGTCGTCGTCCCGACGCTGACGTTCGCCGCCACCGCGAACGCGGTCGTGTACACCGGCGCCGAGCCGGTCTTCGTCGACTGCGAGGAGGAGTCCGGGACGCTCGACCCCGACCTGTTGGAGCGGACCCTGCGGTCCCTCGAGGCCGAGGGGGCCCGGGTGGCCGCCGTCATCCCCGTGGACCTGCTCGGCCGGTGCGCCGACTACACCCGGCTGGTGCCGGTCTGCGAGCGGTTCGGGGTGCCCGTCATCTCCGACGCCGCCGAGGGCCTCGGTGCCCGCCACGCGTCCGGCCCGGCCGGGTCCTTCGGCCTCATGGCCGCGCTCTCCTTCAACGGCAACAAGATCATGACGACCAGCGGTGGTGGCATGCTGCTGACCGACGACGGATCCATCGCCGAGCGGGCGCGGTACCTCAGCACGCAGGCGCGGCAGCCGGCGGTGCACTACGAGCACACCGAGATCGGCTACAACTACCGGCTCAGCAACGTGCTGGCGGCCCTCGGCCTGGCCCAGCTGGAGCGGCTGGACGAGATGATCGGCCGCCGCCGGCGGCTGCGCGAGGAGTACGCCCGGCTGTTCGCCGGCGTGCCCGGGGTGCGCGTCTTCCAGCGCGCCGGGGACGACGCCGACAACTGCTGGCTCACCGCTGTGCTCGTGGAGCCCGGCGAGGCCGGCTGGTCGGCGGACGACCTGCGGGCAGCGCTCGACCAGGCCGACATCGAGTCCAGGCCGCTGTGGAAGCCCATGCACCGGCAGCCCGTCTTCGCCGGAGCCCGCTCCGTCCTGAACGGTGCCGCGGACCGCCTGTTCGCCACCGGGCTCACCCTGCCCAGCGGGTCGGCCCTGACGTCCGGCCAGATCGACGAGGTGCAGTCGTGCCTGCGTTCCTTCCTCGGGCAGCGCCGGTGAGCGCGCGCCGGGGCGCGTACCTGCGGGTCAAGCGCGCGGTCGACGTGCTGGTGGCGGGGGCCGGCCTGGTGGTCACCGCACCGGTCATGGCGGCGGTGGCCCTGGCGGTACGCCGCGACCTCGGGTCCCCGGTGCTGTTCCGCCAGGTGCGCCCCGGGCTGGACGGCCGGCCGTTCGAGCTGGTCAAGTTCCGCACCATGCGCACGCTCGGCGACACCGACGGCGTGGACACCGACGCCGTGCGCCTGACCCCGTTCGGCCGCCGGCTCCGCAGCACGAGCCTCGACGAGCTGCCCACCCTCTGGAACGTCCTGCGCGGCGACATGAGCCTCGTCGGCCCCCGGCCGCTGCTCATGGAGTACCTCGACCGGTACACCCCCGAGCAGTTCCGCCGGCACGAGGTGCGCCCCGGCGTGACCGGGCTCGCCCAGGTCCGGGGGCGGAACGCGCTGACCTGGGAGGAGAAATTCGCGGCGGACGTCGAGTACGTCGACCACCTCGGCCCGGCCCTCGACGCGAGGATCCTGCTGACCACGCTGGTCACCGTGCTGCGCCGCCAGGGCATCTCCGCCCCGGGAACGGCGACCATGCACCTGTTCACCGGGAGCGAGCCCGCCCCGGCCGTGGCGCCCGACCGCGCGGAGGACGGCACGCCGGTCACCCGGCACGATGCCGCATGACCCCAGGACGACCACCCGGGGAGTCGTCGTGACCTCCGTGTCCGGTGGCCTGACCACGGCGGTCGGCGGCGCCCCCGCACCACCCCCCGGTGGGCGGCTGCGCCCGCTCCTGCGCGGGCTCCAGCTCCCGGCCTGGTCGGCCGTCCAGATGGCCGTCCAGATGGGCGTCGCTCTGCTCTCGGCCCGGTGGCTGGGGCCCGACGACCGCGGTGACCTGGTCCTGGCCACCACCGTCGCGACGCTGGTGCTGCTGCTCAGCAGCCTCGGCGCCGGCCAGGCCTCGCACGTCGTCCTCGCCGAACCGGGCCGGTGGTGGACGTGGCCGCGGTACCTGGGGCTGGCCGGCCTGCTGACCGTGCCGCACGTCGTCGTCAGCGCCACCCTCGGCCTCGTCGTCCTGCTCCGGCTGACCACGGGCGACTCCGGCATCGTGGTCCCGTTCCTCGCCTACTCGGCCACCGCGCTGAGCGCGCACCTGCTGCGGGAAGGCCTGCACGGGCTCGGCCGGCACCGGACGACGATGGCGATCGACGTGGCCGCGGCGACGGTGCAGCTCCTGCTGATCGCGGCACTGCACGCGAGCAGCGCGCTGACGCCGGGAACGGCGCTGTACGCCGGCGCGGTCTGCTACGGCGGCGCGATCACGGCGCAGATCCTCGTGGGCCGCGCCGCGGACTCCGCGAGCCGGGCACGCCCGCGCACCGGGTTCGCGGAGTGGTGGGCCCAGGCCCGGGGCTTCCTGCTGCTGAGCCGGGCGGCCCTCGTGGCCGCGCTGGGCACGTCGTTCGTGGTGATCGGCGACCGCCTGGTCCTCGGCGCCCTCGGCTCCCCGGCGCAGGTGGGGATCTACGCCGCGGCCTCGTCGCTGGCGCAGATCTCGTGGGTCGCCCCCGTGGCGCTGGCGCCGATGCTGACCCGCCGGACCGCCGAAGCGGGCACGTTCGAGCCGTGGCGGCGCATGTACCTGCGGGTCCTGGGGCTGACCGCGGTGCTGGCCGTCGCGGTATCGGTCGCGGGCTGGTTCGTGATCCCCTTCCTGCTGGGCGAGACCTTCACCCCGGCGCGCGACGTCCTGCCCATCCTCTGCCTCGCCGCCGTGCCCTACGCCAGCTACCACGTCGACTCGGCGGCCTGCGCCGGGCGCCGCGACCTGCGCACCGGAGCGGTCGGGGCGCTGGTGGGCTGCGTCGCGCTGGTGATCACCACGTCGGCCGGTTACCTGCTCCTCGGCACCGCCGGGATCGGCGGCGGGGTCGTCCTGGCCTACGTCGTGATGGCCGCGGTGGCGCGGGCGCGCCTGACCCGTCACGTCCAGCGGCCGCTCGGCAGCCCGTCACCCGTGGAGGCACCGTGACCATCGCACCTCCCGAGCCCGTCGTGTCGGCCGGCGCCGTCGAGGTCGTGCCCGCCGCCGGGTGGGATGCGCTGGTGGCCGCGCTCGGCGCCCGCGACACCTACCTGCAGGCCGCCTACCACCACGCCTCGGCACTGCTCGAGCCGCCGGGCACCCGGCCGGTCTTCCTGCGCGTCCGCCTGCCCGGCGGGGACGTCGGACTGCCGTTGCTCCTCCGGCCGCTGCCCGACTGGGGCTGGGACGCCACCACCCCGTACGGCTACGGCGGCCCGGTGTCGCGGGGCGCCCCGGACGTGGCCGCGTTCGGCCGGGCCCTCGACGAGTGGGCCCGCCGGAACCACGTCGTCTCGACGTTCCTGCGGCTGCACCCGCTGCTGGGCAACGACCGGTTCGTCCCGCCGACCGGCGACGTCACCACCCTCGGGCAGACCGTGGCGTGGGACGTCTCGGCCGGCCGCGACCTGGTCGCGCACATGCACCCGCACCACCGCCGGGCGGTCCGCCGGGCGGACCAGGCCGGCCTGGAGATCACCATCCACCCGGGCCCGCCCTCGCTGGAGGGCTTCCGGAAGCTCTACGACATCACCATGCGCCGCCAGGGGGCCAACCCGTTCTTCTTCTTCCCGACGCCGTACTGGGACACGCTGCTCACGCACTCCGCGGACCTCGAACCGGTGCTCGTGGAGGGGCGGATCGACGGCGAGCTCGTCTCGTCGCTGCTCTGCTTCATGAAGGGTCCGTGGCTGCACTACCACCTCGGTGGCTCGGCGGACCTGGCCCGGAGGACCGGCGCCTCGAACCGCTGCTTCCTGGCGGCCGCCCAGTGGGCGCAGTCCCGCGGAGTCACCGGCTTCCACCTCGGCGGCGGTGTCGGCGGGAGCTCGGCGTCCCCGCTGTTCCTGTTCAAGCACCGCTTCGACCCGGGCAGCGCTCCCCTGACCTTCCGGATCGCCAAGCTCGTGCACGACCGCGAGCGCTACGCGGAGCTGGCCGGGACCGACTCGACGAGCGGGTTCTTCCCCCCGTGGCGCACCCCGGCGGCCGATCGCGACGAGAACCGTTCCGCTTCCCCCCCGACGCAGTTACGTTCCGGCCCGTGTGCGGGATAGCCGGAGTCGCGGGCGGGCTGGTCGGCCGGTCGCCCGAGAGCCTCGACCACCTGATCGGCGCGAGCCTGGACGCCCTGCGGCACCGTGGTCCCGACGGCGAGGGCAGGTGGCTCTCCTCCCGCCTGCCCGTCGCCCTGGGCCACCGCCGGCTCGCGATCATCGATCTCACGACCGATGCCACCCAGCCGATGACGGTCGACGACGGCGAGCACGCCGTGACCTTCAACGGGGAGATCTACAACTTCCACGAGCTCCGCGCGGAGCTCGAGCGGCGCGGTGACCGGTTCCGCACCCGCTCCGACACCGAGGTGCTGCTCCTGGCCTGCCGCCGGTGGGGCCCGGTCGAGACGGCGCGGCGGGCGCGCGGGATGTTCGCCTTCGCGTACGTCGACGGCCTCCGCCGCCGGCTGTGGCTGGTCCGGGACCGGTTCGGCGAGAAGCCGCTGTACTGGACGCACCAGGGGTCCTCGGTCGCCTTCGCCAGCGAGCTGAAGGCGCTGGCCGCGCTCACCGGGCACCGGCCGGCGATCGACCCGGTCTCCCTGGCCACGTTCCTCTCCCGCAGCGCCGTCCCGCAGCCGGCCACCATCTACCAGGGCGTCGCCCAGGTCCCGCCGGGCGGCGCCGTGTGCGTGGAACTCGAGGACCGGATCGACGACGCCGGCATCAGCACCCACGTGCACTGGGACGCCGTCGGGGAGGCCGTCCGGGCCCGGATGGCGCCCTTCCGGGGCTCCCTCGACGACGCCGTCGAGGCCGTGCACACCGAGCTGCGCGACAGCGTGCAGCGGTGCACGATCAGCGATCGGCCGATCGGCGCCTTCCTCTCCGGCGGGATCGACTCCACGGTGGTCACCGCGCTCATGCAGGAGGCGTCGGACCTGCCGGTGCGGACCTTCACCATCGGCTTCGACGACCCGTCCGTCGACGAGTCGTCCTACGCATCCGCCGTCGCCGCGGCGCTGGGGACGAAGCACACCACCGTCTCCTTGTCCGCCGACGACGTCCTCGCGGTCGTGCCCGACCTGCCGACCATGTACGACGAGCCGTTCGCCGACCCCTCGCAGCTGCCCACCCACCTCGTGGCCCGGGTCGCGCAGGCCGATGTCACCGTCGCCCTGTCCGGCGACGGCGGGGACGAGCTCTTCGGCGGCTACAACCGGCACATCACCTCCGAGCGCCTGTACGGACCGCTGGCCCGTGTGCCCCGGGGGCTGCGCGGGTTCGCCGGGTCGGCCGCGCTGCGGGTGAGCCCGTCGGCCTGGGACTCCGTGGGCCGGGCCGCCGGCATGCGTGCGCCCACCGGAGGGCTGGGCCCGCGGGTGCACAAGCTCGGCGCCATCGCGGACTTCGCCGACGCCCAGGACCTCTACGCGAAGCTCACGTCCGTCACCGGCCGCCGGTACGTGCTGGGGGACGTCGCGCCCCGCCCGGCGCTGCTGCCGTCGGTCGGCAGCCCGGCCGAGTCCTTCATGCTGGCCGATGCCATCGGGTACCTGACCGACGACATCCTGGTGAAGGTCGACCGGGCGGCGATGGCGGTCTCGCTGGAGACCCGCATCCCCATGCTGGACCCGGCGATCTACCGGCTGGCCTGGTCGTTGCCGCTGGAGCACAAGCTGGCCGGTGGGGTGGGCAAGCTGGTCCTGCGCCGGCTGCTGACCGGCCTGCTCCCCGCCGACCTCATGGACCGGCCCAAGATGGGGTTCGGCCCGCCGATCGGCGACTGGCTGCGCGGTCCGCTGCGGAGCTGGGCGGAGGACCTGCTCTCCCCCGCGACGCTCCGCCGCCAGGGGATCCTCGACGTCGACGCCGTCCGGGCTACCTGGGCCCGCCACGCAAGCGGCCGGCGCGACCACACCAACGAGGTCTGGAACCTGCTGGTCTTCCAAGGCTGGCTGGCACAGTGGCAGGGAGCCTGATGAACACCCCTTCGGTGCAGCGTCCCGGCGGCTCCCCCGCGCCGGGCCGGATCGTCTACGGCATCACGGTGCCGCAGTCGGCCGCCACCCTGCTGCGCGGCCAGCTCGGCTGGTTCCGGGAGCAGGGCTGGGACGTCCACCTGGTCACGTCCCCCGGCGACCCGCTGGACACGGTCGCCGAGCGGGAGAAGGTGACGATCCACCCGCTGCCCATGGAGCGCGACACCAGCCTGCGCAAGGACGCGGTCGCCCTCGTGCAGTGGATCCGCCTCCTGCGCCGGCTGCGCCCCGACGTCCTCAACGTCGGTACGCCGAAGGCGGGCCTGCTGGGGAGCATCGCGGGCTGGCTCACCCGGGTGCCGCGGCGGGTCTACATCCTCCGCGGCCTGCGGCTGGAGGGCGCCCGCTCGAAGCCGCAGCTGGCCGTCCTGTGGCTCGCCGAGCGGCTCACCGTGCTCCTCGCGACGGAGGTGGTCTGCGTCAGCGACAGCCTGCGGGACGAGGCGGTGCGGTGGCGGCTGTTCGGTCGGCGGGACCGGCCCGTGGTCATCGCCCACGGCAGCAGCAACGGGGTGAACCCCGAGCGCTGGGACCCGGGGCTGGCGGGCGTCGACCGGGAGGCCGTCCGGGCGGACTGGAAGGTGGAGCCCGACGACCTGGTGGTGGGCTTCGTCGGCCGGATCTCCTACGACAAGGGCGTCCAGGACCTCCTCGAGGCGTTCCGGCACCTGCACGATCTGCCGGTCAAGCTCATGCTGCTCGGGCCGATCGAGGACGAGGAGCTCGGCGCCGCCGTCGCGGAGCTGGACGACAACGTCACGCGCGTGGACGCCTGGACGTTCGACCCCTACGAGGCCTACGTCGGCATGGACGTGTTCTGCCTGCCCACGCGGCGGGAGGGCTTCCCGAACGTGGTGCTCGAGGCGGCCCTGGCGCAGGTGCCCACGATCACCACCACGGCCACCGGGTCCCGCGACTCCGTCGTCCCCGGGGAGACCGGGTGGCTGGTGGAGACCGGGGACGTACCGCAGCTCGTTGCGGCGATCCGGGCCTGCGAGGCCGACCGCGAGGGTGTCCGCGCCGCTGGGCGCGCCGCGCGGCAGCGGGCCCTCCGCGACTTCCGCCCGACCACCATCTGGTCAGGGCTGCAGTCGATCTACCTCGGCGGCTCCGCGGCGCTCTCACCGACGGCGTCCCGGGCGATCCCGGACTCCGGGAGCCGCAGGGCACGCAGGAAGGCCGGGCGCCAGGCCGCGTAGCTGTAGCGCTCCTCCACGGCTCGCCGGGCGGCCAGCCCACGCGCCCGGCGAGCGGTCTCCGGCTCCTCGAGCAGCGCCACCAGCGCGTCCACCCAGTCGTCGACGCCGACGGCCCCGTACCCGTCGAGCTCGCGGACGACCGTGGCGTTCACGCCCACCGGCGAGGCGACCGCCGGCAGGCCGGCCGCGCCGTACTGCAGCAGCTTGTAGGCGCACTTGCCCCGGGTGAACGGGGTGTCCGGCAGCGGCATGATGCCGCAGTCGGCCTCGGCGAGCAGGGCGTCGGTGCGCGGGCCGTCCCACTGCACCCGGTCGGTCATCGGCGCGAGGTCCCCGAGCGGCCGGTCGCCGGCGCTCACGACCGTCAGCCGGGCGCCGGTGAGCCGGTGCACCTCCAGGAGCGCCGGCGCCACCGACTCCAGGTACCGCTCGGTCGACGGCGAGCCGACCCAGATGATCCGGGGCACCGGCCCCACGGCGTAGTCCCGCTTCTGCGGGTAGGCCGCCGGGTCGACACAGCTCGGGATGATCGTGACGTCGGCGTTGTGCTCGGCGGCGGCGTCGGCCAGGTAGCTGTTGCCCGCGATGACCAGGTCGGCGCTGCGCACGGCTGGGCCCCAGCCGGCGGCCTCACCGAAGAACCGGTGGATGCCCCCGCGGTCATCGGCGTGCAGCGCGTCGTCGAAGTCGTAGACACCCCAGCCCGCGCGCCGCAGGAGCGACGCCTCCAGCCGGCCCCCGGTGAACGGGCCCATCGAGCGGGACACCAGCAGCCGCTCGGGTGCCGGGCGGAAGTGGAGCCGCCGCAGGCGGGCCTCGGCGCGCAGCACGCCGAGCGGCTGCCGGGCGAGGGTGCGGGGCCGGACATCGGAGGTGCCCAGGTAGTCGAGGCACTCCGCCTCGAGCCGGAGGACGGCGAGCCACTCGTGCACCCGAACCCGGGTGCTGGCACCGGCGGGCCCGTAGGAGGCGGCGACGACCAGCCGCGGCGCGTTCACCGGACGGTCCGTACGGATCGCGGGATCACCGGGTCACTGTAGGGCCGGACGTGCGACGTGGAAGCCTTCCGCGACGCGGCGGGAGCCTCCGGCTCAGCTTCCGTGGGCTCCCAGGGACGGCGAGAGCCGCCCGCGGCCGGCGCGGGACCGGCGGGCACGCGACCGTGCTCCGCGCCGGACGGGCGGGGCCGCGGCGGTGGCGTCGGCGGCCCGCTGCGCCTCCTCGAGCCGATCGGTGGACCGGAGCAGGCGGCCGATGAGGAAGGCGAGCGGGACCACGAGCACCGGCCACACCGCTGCCGCCACGAGCAGACCGGTCATCAGCGCCACCCTCCGTCTCGCGGCCCGCGTGACGGGCCGTGGCCGGCCCGTCACGGCCGACGCAGGCGACCTTACCCAGTGCAGGTGCACGGCTACGCACGTGTCCCCCGAGAGGTCGGCGGGATCCCCGTGTGGGGGTTGCTTCGCCGGATCGGCACCGAGTGCAGTGACACGACGGGAACACGAGGAGACCCCGTTCCGGAACTACGGAACGGGGCCTCGTCGCTGTCTCAACCAGACGTGCACCCGAAGGGATTCGAACCCCTAACCTTCTGATCCGTAGTCAGATGCTCTATCCGTTGAGCTACGGGTGCCTGTGTTCAGTTGTCGTGCGCGGAGGCTCCGGGATTTGAACCCGGGATGGGGATTAACCCAAACCGCATTAGCAGTGCGGCGCCATAGACCGGACTAGGCGAAGCCTCCCGGGGCTCGAGTCACCTCGTAACCACCGAGGAGAGAGACTACCAGCGCTTCGAGGCGAGGTCTGCCGGGGGTGCACCGGCACCCCCGGCAGTGGGCGCTCAGGCCGCGACCGCCTCGCGCGACCGGGTGGGTGCCAGCGGGCTGCGACCGGGCACGAGGGTGACGACGACGGCGGCGGCCGCCCCCGCGCAGGCCAGCACGAGCGCCCCCGGCACCCCGGAGGAGGTCTCGATCAGTGCGCCACCCAGGGCCGCACCGATGGCCGAGGCGCCGACGGTGATCGTGGACAGCCAGGTGAACGCCTCGGTGGTGGCGTGCACCGGGGCGAGCGAGCCGACCAGCGAGTTCTGCACGGTCAGGGTGGGCGCGATCGCCGTCCCCCCGAGGAACAGCAGCACACCCAGCGCCCACGGGCTGGAGACCCAGGCCAGCGGCGCGAGGCCGATCGTGACGCCGAAGAGCAGCCAGCGGTACTGCCGGGGCAGCGACGCGCTCATCACCCGCGCCCCGAACCACAGGCCACCGGCGACCGATCCCAGCGACCAGACCGCCAGCAGGACCCCGGAGAGCCCCGGGGATCCGGTGGAGTCGGCGAACGCCGGTATCGCGACCTCGAGCGCCCCGAACCCGAGCATCACGGCCGACCCGCTGAGCAGCACCCGGGGCATGCCCGGGGCGAGCACGGTGGTGAACAGGCCGGCGGCGGGCGCCGACACGGGCACCCACGACCGGGCGACGCGGGCGACGCCGAGCGCGCCGACGACGGCCAGCGCACCGGCGAGCCCCACCGCCCATGTCGGCGCGGCGAGCACCGCGAGCGCGGCGACCAGCGTCGGGCCGACGACGAACACCAGCTCGGTGGCCGTGGCGTCGAGGGCGTAGGCGGTGGAGCGGACGCGCGGGTCGGTGCGCGACCACAGGGCGCGGACCGTGCCGGAGACCAGCGGCGTGCTGACGCCGGCGAGGCCGGCGGCGGCCACGACGGCGGCATGCGGCGCGCCGCCGAGGGTCACCGCCACCAGCAGGCCGAGCAGCAGCGGGTACAGCGCCGACTGCGCGAGCAGGATGCGGCGGGGACCCTTCCGGTCGGCGAGGCGGCCGAGGACCGGCGCCATCACGGCCGACGCGATGCCGAGGGTGGCCGCGGCCAGACCGGCGATCGCGTACGAGCCGGTCTGCTGCTGCACCATGAGCAGCAGCGCGAGCGGCACCATGGACGACGGCAGACGGCCGGCGAAGCCGGCGAGGAGGAGCACCTTGGCGGAGGGAAGCCGCCAGACGGCGAGGTAGGCACGCACGCTTGCACTCGTTTCGCACTGCAGGGGAAGGAACAGTAGGCGGTCAAAGGCTGTTGACCGCCTACGCAGTCCCGAGAGTAGGGACTCGACGGTAGGGAGTCAATTGGACTACGATACCTACGGGTCGACCGCGGTCGAGCTGGCCATCGCCCTGGCCAACGCCGACCTGGCACCCGAGGACGGGATAGCGCGCTTCCTCGCGGCGCACGACGAGTGGTTCACGCCCGGGACGTCGCTGGACCTGGCGCCCTCGGACGTCGCGAAGGCGGCCGCCACCGCGCAGCTCGTGCGGGCCGTCGCGCTGGCCGAGTCACAGCCCGACGTCCTCGCCCGGCTCAACGAGCTCCTGGCGCTGGCCCGGCCGCGGCCCTACGCCACCGACCACGACGGCGAGCTGCACCTGCACTACGCCCGCCCCGACGCCCCGGCCCTCGAGCAGCTGACGACGACGGTCGCGATGGGCCTGTCGCAGGTCGTGGTGCAGCACGGCTGGCAGCGCCTGGGCGTCTGCTCGGCCGAGGGCTGCGACGACGTCTACGTCGACACCTCGCGCAACGCCAGCCGCCGGTACTGCTCGAACACGTGCGCCAGCCGCTCGACGGTGGCCGCCTACCGGGCCCGCCGGAAGTCCTGACCCCCGGCCACGATCAGGGAACCTGATCATGGAGCGTCCTCCCTCAGCGCCCACCGTGAGGGAGGACGCTCGACGATCAGGTGGGCTGATCATCGCCCCGGCGGCTAGCGTCCGGACGTGCGCATCCCCCGCGACGTCGATGCGCGGCTGCACGCCTGGATCGGCGGGCTCCCCACCACCCCGGCCGACCGCTGGCTGCGCCACCTCTCGGCCGCGGCCGACCACGGGAAGCTGTGGCTGCTGGTCGGGCTCGCGCTGGGCAGCCGTCCCGGCGGGCTGCGGCGCGGCGCGGTTCGCGGGGTGGGGTCGATGCTGGTGGCCAGCGCGGTGGTCAACGCCGTCCTCAAGCCACTGTTCGGCCGGGTGCGGCCGGACCTGGCGAACCTGCGCACCGAGCGCCGGCTGCGCCGGGAACCGGGGAGCCTGTCGTTCCCCAGCGGCCACGCGAGCTCGGCCGTGGCCTTCGTCACCGGCCTGGCCCTGGAGAACCCCGCGGCGGGGGCCGTCGCGGCGCCGCTCGCCGTGGGCGTCGCCTACTCCCGCGTGCACGTCGGCGTGCACTACCCCGGGGACGTGCTGGCGGGGCTCGCGGTGGGCGGCGCGGTCGCCGTGGCGGGACGGCGCGTCGGGCGCTGAGCCGCCGGCCCCGCGGAGCGGGTGACCCGCCGGGCACCGGCTGCGCGGTCGGCCCGCGGACGGTGTGCGAAGGTGGCTCGCCCACCGACCGTCGGAGGCGCTGACGGGAGGACCGCGGTGACGCTCGGCTACCGCGCACCGGCACCCCAGCGGGCCATCGCCCGGGGCTTCCGGCACCCGGGCCGGGTCATCGCCGGGGCGTTCCTGCTCGCGATCGCCGTGGGCACCGCACTGCTGTCGCTGCCGCTGGCGACGCCGGGGCCCGGCCGGGCCGACCTCCTCACCGCGCTCTTCCACGCGACCTCCGCGGTCTGCGTCACCGGCCTGGTGACCGTGGACACCGGCACCTACTGGTCGGGCTTCGGGCAGGGCGTCATCCTGGCGCTCATCCAGGCGGGCGGGCTGGGGATCATGACCCTGGCGAGCCTGGTCGCGCTGGTGCTCTCCCGGCGGCTGGGCCTCCGGGCGCGCCTGATCGCGCAGGCCGAGACCAAGTCGCTGTCGGCCGCCGAGGTGCGGCGGGTGATCGTCCGGGTCGTGCTGTTCAGCCTCGCCTGCGAGGCGGTGGCGGCGGTGGTGCTGACCACCCGGTTCGCGCTCGGCTACGACCAGCCGGCCCCCGCGGCCCTGTACAGCGGGGTGTTCCACGCGATCTCGGCGTTCAACAACGCCGGCTTCGGGCTCCACCCGGACAGCCTGGTGCGCTACGTCGGCGACCCCTGGGTGAGCCTCACGATCGCGGCGGCGGTCATCGTCGGCGGCCTGGGCTTCCCGGTCGTGTTCGAGCTGCTCCGGTCGTGGCGCCGGCCGCGGACGTGGTCGGTCCTCACCCGGGTCACCGTGGTCGTCACCGCCGCGCTGATCGTCGTCGGCACGGCCGGCTACCTGCTCGCCGAGTGGCGGAACCCCCGGACGCTCGGTCCGCTCGGAGCCGGCGACACCGTCATGGCGGCCTTCGTCGCCGGCGTCATGCCGCGCACGGCGGGGTTCAACAACCTCGACATCGCCGCGCTGCAGCCGGAGACGCTGCTGCTCACCGACGCGCTGATGTTCATCGGCGGAGGCAGCGCCGGCACCGCGGGCGGGATCAAGGTGACGACCTTCGGGTTGCTGGCCTACGTGCTGTGGGCGGAGCTGCGCGGCGACGTCGACGTCGAGGTGGGCCGCCGCCGGGTGCCCCCGACGAACCAGCGCCAGGCGCTAGCGGTGGCGCTGCTCAGCATCGGGGTGGTCACCGTCGCCACGTTCGCGATGGAGGCGCTGACCGACTTCTCCTTCGAGCAGGTGCTGTTCGAGACGGTGTCGGCGTTCTCCACCGTCGGCCTCTCCACCGGCATCACGGCCGGCCTGCCACCTGGTGCCCAGCTGCTCGTCGTCCTGCTCATGTTCGTCGGCCGGATCGGCCCGCTCACACTGGCCTCGGGCCTGGCCCTGCGGGACCGCGCGAGGCGTTACCAGCTCCCCGAGGAGAGGACCATCGTTGGCTAGTCACAGGGATCCGGTCGCCGTCATCGGGCTGGGCCGGTTCGGCACGGCCCTGGCCATGGAGCTGGCCGATGGGGGCACGGAGGTGCTGGCGATCGACCACCGGCCGGAGATCGTGCAGCGGCTCTCCGGCCAGCTCGGGCAGGTGGCGGTCGCCGACGGCACCGACCTGGACGCGCTGCGCGAGCTGGGCCTGGCCGAGTTCCGCCGCGTGGTCGTGGCCATCGGCACCGATCTGGAGGCCAGCATCCTCACCACCTCGCTGCTGGTGGAGCTGGAGGTGGCCGACATCTGGGCGAAGGCCCTGAGCAGCCAGCACGGCAAGATCCTGGAGCGGATCGGCGCCCACCACGTGGTGTTCCCCGAGCACGAGATGGGCGAGCGCGTCGCGCACCTGGTCTCCGGCCGGCTGCTGGACTGGGTGGAGCTCGACCCGCAGTGGGTGTTCGCCAAGACCAAACCGCCGCGGGAGATCGTCGGGCTGCCGCTCGGGGAGACCGGCCTGCGCAAGCGGCACCGGGTCACCGTGGTGTCGGTCAAGCCCGAGGGCGGTGGGGCCTACACCCACGCCGCCGTCGACACGGTGCTCACGTACGGCTCGACGATCGTGATCGCCGGGCGGCCCCGCGACGTCGAGCGGTTCGTCGACCTGCAGTGACCCCGCGGGTCAGCCGCTGCCGTAGGTGACCAGGCCGGCGGCGAACAGCGGCAGCGCCACGAACAGGAAGACGCCCAGCGCCGTCAGCGGCTCGCCCTCCCCCGGCTCCTCCTGACCCGGCCCCTGGCCGAGGAGGGCACGCGCCTCGGCGGTGGCCAGGCGGGGCGCGAGCGTGCCGCCGACGAGCGCCAGCAGACCGGCGACCACCATCAGCGAGAGCGCGAAGCGGCTGCGGAAGCCCTCGTCGCCCACTGCCGCCCACACCCCGCCCGCGACGGCAGCGGCCAGGCCCGCGGCCGCGAGCATGACGACGACCTGGCGGAGCGCGGCGGCGACGGGCACCCGCTGACCGTAGTGCAGCGATCCCGGATTGCGGCACCGCCGAGTCCTCCCGCGCCGCCGGGGAGATCGGCCGCCCGAGTTGCGCCGCGTGATTGCCGGATGGATCTTCCGGGCAGTGCACGCTGCGACTGCCCAGTGGCATCGAGGAAAGAGGTCACCATGCTCGTTCGCCGGATCGCCCGGCCCCTGCTCGCCGCGCCGTTCATCTACGGGGGGATCAGCACGCTGCGCAAGCCGCAGGAACGCGTGCCTGGCGCCACCCCCGTGGTGGAGAAGATCGCCGAGACCGCCGACAAGCAGCTCCCGGTGGAGCTGCCCCGCGACGTCGAGCAGTGGGTGAAGGCCGACGCCGCCATCAAGGTGGCCGCCGGCTCGCTGTTCGCCCTGAACCGGTTCCCGCGGCTGACCGCCATCGTGCTGTCGGCGTCGGTCGTCCCGACGACGCTGGCCGGGCACCGGTTCTGGGAGCACGACGACCCGACGGAGAAGTTCGGGCAGCTCTCGAACTTCCTCAAGAACACCGGCCTGTTCGGCGGGCTGCTGCTGGCCGCCGTCGACACCGAGGGCAAGCCGTCGGTGGGCTACCGCACGCGCCGGGCGGCGAAGCGGGCCGCCACCGCGACGGAGAAGAACTACGAGAAGGCCTCCAAGCGCGCGACCAAGGCGCAGAAGCGGGCCTCCCGCAAGGTCGGCAAGAAGTCCGGCAAGGGCGCCCTGAAGGTGCTTCGCTGAGCGCTCCGCTCCCGCCCGCGGCCGCGCTCCGGAGGATCGCCTTCCTCCTGGAGCGCGCCCGCGAGGCCAGCTACCGCGTGAGCGCCTACCGCACCGCTGCGGCGGTGGTCGACGGGCTGGACGAGGCCGAGCTGGACCGCCGCATCCGCACCAACACGCTGAAGGACCTCAAGGGCATCGGCCCGAAGACGGCGACGGTGGTCGCCCAGGCGCACCGGGGCCAGGTGCCCGAGTACCTGGCCACGCTGGAGGGGACCTACGCCGGGGAGCTGCCGGCGGCCGAGGACGTCGCCGCCTTCCGCGCCGCGCTCAAGGGCGACCTGCACGTCCACTCCGACTGGTCCGACGGCGGCAGCCCGATCCGGGAGATGGCCGAGGCCGCGATCGCGCTGGGCCACGAGTACCTGGCGCTGACCGACCACTCCCCCCGGCTCACGGTGGCCAACGGGCTCTCCCCCGAACGACTGGAGCAGCAGCTCGACGTCGTCGCCGCGCTGAACGAGGAGCTCGCGCCGTTCCGGATCCTCACCGGCATCGAGTGCGACATCAACGTCGACGGCTCGCTGGACCAGACCGAGGAGCTGCTGGGCCGCCTGGACGTCGTCGTGGCGAGCGTGCACTCCGACCTGCGGGCCGAGCGCTCGGCGATGACCGAGCGGATGCTCGCCGCCGTCGCCAACCCGCACACCGACGTCCTCGGTCACTGCACCGGCCGGCTGGTCATCGGCCGCAGGCAGCGCGACGGCACGCAGAAGCCGCGGCCGGAGAGCCAGTTCGACGCCGAGGCGGTGTTCTCCGCCTGCGTCGAGCACGGCACCGCGGTGGAGATCAACTCGCGCCCCGAGCGGCTGGACCCGCCGCGGCGGCTGCTGAGCCTGGCGGTGGAGCTCGGCTGCGAGTTCGCCGTCGACACCGACGCGCACGCCCCCGGCCAGCTGGACTGGCAGTACAACGGCTGCGAGCGGGCGATCGAGTGCGGCGTCCCGATCGAGCGGGTGATCAACGCCCGCCCGGCCGACGAGCTGCTCGCCAGGACCCGCACCTAGCGCCGGGCCTCGTGACGCGCCGCAACCAGAGGCTCGTGGCGGGGCGCGGACTTGGACCATCAGCCCCGGGCGCGCTCACTCAGCGTGAGGCCAGGCCGGTCGTCTCCGGCGTCCGTCCCGGGAGGACTTGCGGCGACGCCGGGACAGCGAGAGGTTCGCACGGCTGCGAGAGCCGGGGCGCGGGCCCCGTGACGAGGAGGTTCCGGTGGTGGACGGCGGCGAGGGGCCCCCAGGCCCCACGGCCGTGCCCGCCGGCGGTCCGACGGCGCCCCTCCGTGCCGCCGCGCGCGTCGCCGCCCCACGCGTGCTGGCCCTGCTCGCCTTCGGGTGGTTGGTTCTCCTGCTCGAGCCCGGACCGGCCCGGGCTGCGGATCCGCAGCCGCCGGCGCCCCCGGTGTCGGCCACGGCCGCGCCCGCGGCGTCCCCCGGTCACGGTGCGCGGCCGTCCGACCGCCCCCTGCCGTTCCGCCCGACCCCTGCTGGCAGCCGGGCCCCCAAGAAGCCCTCGACCCCGGCCGCGCCGTCCTCGCCGGCGGACGCCCCGCCGCCCCCGGCACCCGAGGTCCCACCCGCGCCTCCGACGGTGCCGCCCTCACCGGCGGACGCCCCGCCGCCCCCGGCACCCGAGGTCCCACCCGCGCCTCCGACGGTGCCGCCCTCACCGGCGGACGCCCCGCCGCCCCCCGCACCCGAGGTCCCACCTCCGCCCCCGCCCGGTCCCGGCTCAGCGCCCACCACGCCGGCGCCGGGCCCCGCCGCCCCGACGGGTGACCCGGTGCCGCCCACCAGCGACGTCGAGCCGGTCCCCGCACCACCCGTGCCCGCGGAGCACCCTCCCGTGACAGCTCCGCCACCTACCGCGGCGCCGGAGGCACCAGCCGCCCCCTCCCCTGACCCGGTCGTCCCCTCGGCACCTCCTGCGCAGATCCCCGCGCCGACGGCGGCGGATGCCGGCGCCGAACCTGCCGGAACCGAGGCCGTGCCGGCGCCGCGCGTCGAAGCCACCGGCGAGCCGCAGCCCACCGGGACCGGCACGACCGCGCCGTCCACCGCCACGACGGACACCGACGTCCCCGAGACCGACGTCCCCGACACCACGACCACCCCGCAGCCGACCACCCCGCAGCCGACCACCGCCGAGGCTGCGACCGTCCCGGACGGGCCGCCCACGACGACCGGGGTCACCCCCGCGGTGCCGGCAACCGGGATCACCTCCGGGCCGCCCTCCGTTCCTGGGCAGGGTCGGACTGCCGCGGAAGTGACGCCCTGCGCCGTCACCCTCGACGACGGCACGACGGCGGTGGGCGGCCGGTGGCCCCAGGAGCGCCCCCGGGCGACGGGCGCAGCGGACAGCCCCGCCGACCTCGCCCTGGGAGCGGCCGGGCACGCCGCCCCGTCAGCATCACCGTCCGAGCGGAAGGCTCCGCCGCAGACGGTGTCCTCGTCGCCGGACCACGCGCCGCACGGAAGCACCCTCCCGTCCTCGCCCGCCCAGCCGGTGTCACCACCCCCACCGCCCCCGGCGCCCTCCCCGGCCACCCCCGGGCAGCCGGCGCCCGGCGGCTCCGGCTGTGCGACGACCTCCCTCTCGGGCTCGGGCAGCAGCGCAGGAACCGCCAGCGGCCAGCTGGCCGTCGTGGACGGCGTCCTCGCGGCGACGCAGGACCGCGCATGGGCCCGGCTGACCTCCCAGGTCCCCGCTCGCGTGCTCAGCGGCACCGACGACCCCGGCGCGCGCCCCGACTGACACGCCACCCCGCGTCCGGACCACGCGACGCCCACCGCCCCCCGCTCCGCCACGCCTCGCGGCGGCCCGTCCTCCCGACGTGGCCTCCCGCCCGCTGACCACCTCCCGCGCCTCAGCGCATCTGCCGAAGGACCGTCTCACCATGCGGCACTCCAGATTTCTCCACCGCGCGCTGGCCCACCCGCCGGGTGGACCGGTGCACCGCCGGGCCAGCGCATGCACCCGGTCCGCCGACAGCGAGCCGGGCACCCGACCGACCGCCCACCGGAGTTCCGGCGAGCTCGCGCCGCGTCCCACCCGTCGCGGCCTGTCGGACGTCGACCCGGCCGCCCCGGTCCTCACCGGGCTCGGTATCGCGGTGTGCCTGTTCACGCTGGTCTCCGACCCCGGCACACCACGGCTGCACTGGCTGGTCCTGGGCAGCCTCCTGCTGGCCGCCGGCGCGCTGGCGCGGTTGCCGAACGCAGCAGGCCGGTCCCTGGCGGCGCTCGTGGCCGTCGCCCTGCTGCCCGCCCTGCTGCTGATCGCCCTGGTGGTGTGGCTGTCCGGCCCCGGCCCCGTCCTGGTCCGGCAGGACCGGCGGGGCGCCGACGGCCGCCCGTACCCCGCCCTGCAGTTCCGGACGACCGCGGGATCACCCGCGCCGGAAGCCCGCACGACGCGGGTCGGGCAGCTGCTGCGTGCGCTCCGCCTCGACGAGCTCCCGGCCCTGCTCGACATCGCCCGGGGCGGGTCGCCGGTGCGCCTCGGCTGGCGGTGACCGCGGCCGGCGGACCGGAGCCGACCGACCCTGCACGTGATCCAGTGCTGCACCACGTACCACAGGGCGACCGCCCGGCGACGGTCCGCCCGCGACCCCCCGACCGCGCGCCCCGGTGGATGAACCGTGGAGTCGATCGCATGCCGGGCGGGTAGAAGAGCGGCCACAATCTGCGTCTCGGGTCGGGCGTTCGCTGGCTACGACGCCCCTGGTGAATCGGGCAGGCCTATGGACTGGGTGTGGATCGCAGCCCTGGCCTGGACGGCGCTCGCCCTCCCCCTCGCTCTGCTGACCGGATGGCTCCTCCGCCGCGGCGACCAGGGGGGTCGCCGCCCGGCGCACGCCCTTCGCACGGACACCGACCCGCTCGGCGCCACCGCGGCGGGCCAGGCCGATCCCGGCCCTCCCCTGCCACCGAGCCCGGCCGGCCGCCGCACCCGCCGCAGGCCGTCCGCGGTGGTCGCCCGATCGGTCCACCCGCGTCCCGGGTCCCCGCGCGATGCGGGCGCGAAGGGCACCGATCCGGCCCGGCAGGAGCCCGGCGGCCAGGGAGCGGGAACGCCGCCCCGGACACCGGCGACCACCCGGCGACGCGCACCGCTGCACCGGCACCAGTAGCAGCCCCGATCAGCCGGCCGCCCGGATCCTCCGCCCGGGGAGCCGCTCGAGCAGCCGGAACGCCAGGACGCCGAACAGGGCACCCAGCGCCCACCCGGCCAGGACGTCGCTGACCCAGTGCGCACCGAGGTAGACCATGCTGACGCCGACCAGCAGGACTCCCCCGGCGAGCACCGCGACGACCAGCCGCCCGATGGCGTCGGCCCGGGCCAGCCCCCACAGGACGAGCGGAACGGCGGCCCCGGCGGTGAGGGCGGCGATGGACGACGGCATCGCGTACCCGTCGGTCGCCACCAGGGCGAGCTCGGCCGGCGGCCGCGGCCGGCCGATGAACTCCTTGCCGTACTCGGCGAGCGCGGTCGCGGCCACGGTGGCCAGCACGGCCGCGCCGGTCGCCCGCCAGGCACCGAACGCGATCGCGAAGAGCACCGCCAGCACCAGGGCGGCCAGGTAGGTGGCCGTCGGCTGGCCGGCGGCCATCAGGCCCAGGGTGAAGGCGTCGGCCCAGTCGGTGCGGTTCCGGGCCAGCGCCTCCAGCACGGCCAGGTCCCAGGTCACCGGTCGAGTATCGGGGGTGGCGTCGACGACCACCACGGGTCCGCGCTCGGCCCGGGACGACACCGCGGCCGGTGGCCGGCCTGCGCTCCGTCCAGCAGTGCGGCGCCGCACGGCTGCGGGAGGCTCCGCGCCCGGCCTCTCCGGCCGCGGGCGGCGTCCGCAGCCGTCAGGAGGTGGGGTCGGCGGCCCGGCCGGGGAGCACGTCGGCGGCCTCGATGCCGAGCGCGTCGTCCGTGCGGCGCAGCGCCCAGTCGGCGGGGAGCACCAGCTGCGGCGCGACACCGACGAGGACGGCGACCAGGAAGGCCACACCGGCCAGCGCCTCGCCGGACTCCTCGACGAAGGTGGCGGCGACCCGTAGCGAGTCGGGGGCGACGACGGAGAGGGCGGAGAGCCCGACCGCGGCAAAGCCGTACCCGGCGAGGCTGCCGAGGACGCGCCGCCGGTCGCGTCGCTCGGTGCGGCTGAGGAAGAACAGTGCCCCGACGACGGCCAGGGCGACGAGGGCGCTGAGCGCGATGGCGGCGGGGCGGCCGACGGCGGCGTCCAGGCCGGCCATCGCGTCGGCGTGCACGGTGCCCCCGGCCTTGACCGAGGCGATGCCGGCCGCGACCAGCCCGACGGCCAGCCACCAGGTGCGGCGGCCGGGGTTGCGGGCGGCGCCGGCGACGGCGGCCAGGGCCGCGACGACGAACAGCCCGGCCACGAAGAGGCGGGGCAGGGAGAAGGGCGCGTCCATGGAGAGGGCGCGGGCCGCTGTGCCGGTGGCCCCGGTCAGGCGCAGCAGGAAGCCGGTGCCCATGAGCGCCACCGCGGCGGCGGCCAGCCCGATGCCCACCGGGGGCAGCGGGACGGCGCGGCGACGGGCGCGTACGGCGGCGGGCTGCGGGGCGCGAGCCGGCTCGACCCAGGAGGCGGCCGCGCGCTCGTCCGCGTGACGGATCGTCCGGCCGATGACGACGCCGAGCACCACGGCGATCGCCATCCAGACGACCAGTCCGCCGACGATCCAGGCCCACCACACACGGCGATCATCGGCACGCGGGTGGCCGAACTTGACCGATCCGTCCCCCGTGGCGGGGGCGGCGGGACGCGGGGGTCAGCTGAGGTGGGTGAGGTGGTCGCGCAGGCTCTCGCGCCAGTGCGCCGGCCGGAAGCCGGCGGCGCGGATCTTGGCCAGGTCCAGCACGGAGTTCAGCGGTCGTGGCGCGATCCCGGTCTTCCCGGCGAAGTACTCGGCGGTGCTCACGCGCGTGACGTCGTCGGCGGAGCGGCCGCGGGCGGTGAAGACCAGCGCGGCGACGTCGGCCCAGGACACCGGCTCGCCGTCGCCGGTGAGGTTGTAGGTGCCGTACGGCGCCCCCGTGCCGACCAGGTGGCGGATGCCGGCGGCGAGGTCGACGGCGGTGGTGGGGCGGCCGATCTGGTCGTCCACGACCGACGGGCTGATCCCGCGGTCGGCGAGGCCGGCCATGGTGCGCACGAAGTTGCCCCCCTCCCCCACCACCCAGGTGGTGCGCACCAGCCAGTGCCGCTCGACGGCGGCGGCGCAGGCGTCGCCGTCGGCCTTGCTGCGGCCGTAGACCGACAGCGGCGTGGGCGGCAGGTCCTCGGGGATCGGGCCGGGATGGGTGCCGTCGAAGACGTACTCGCTGGAGAGGTGCACCAGCGCCGCGCCGGCCCGGTCGGCGGCGTGCGCGAGGTGCGCGACGGCGTCGACGTTGACCGCGCGCACCGCGGCCAGGTTCGCCGGGTCCTCCGCGGCGTCGACGGCGGTCCAGGCGGCGGCGTTGAGCACGACGTCGACGCCGCTCCAGTCGAAGGCCCGCACGGCGGCGGCGTCGGTGACGTCGAGCGCGGCCCGGTCCAGCGCCACGGCGCCGGGGAACTCGCGCCGCAGCGCGCGGCCGAGCTGCCCGCCGGCGCCGACGATGACGGCGTTCACTGCCCCTGGGCCGCGTACTGCGCCTCGACGCCCTCCTTCAGCGGGCGCCACCAGGCCGTGTTCTCCCGGTACCAGTCGATGGTGGCGGCCAGGCCGTCGCGGAAGTCGGTGTAGCGCGGCGTCCACCCGAGCTCGGTGCGCAGCTTCGTGGCGTCGATGGCGTAGCGCAGGTCGTGACCGGCCCGGTCGGTGACCGAGTCGAAGTCGTCGGCCGGCCGGCCGAGCAGCTCGAGGACGAGGCCGAGCACCTCGCGGTTGTTCTTCTCGCCGTCGGCGCCGATCAGGTACGTCTCACCGGTGCGGCCCCGGTCGAGGATCGCGTGGACGGCGGAGTTGTGGTCGTCGACGTGGATCCAGTCGCGCACGTTCTCGCCCGCGCCGTAGAGCTTGGGGCGCAGGCCGGAGAGCACGTTGGTGATCTGCCGCGGGATGAACTTCTCGACGTGCTGGTACGGCCCGTAGTTGTTGGAGCAGTTGGAGATGGTGGCGTGGATGCCGAAGGAGCGCACCCAGGCCCGCACCAGCAGGTCCGAGCCCGCCTTGGTCGACGAGTAGGGGCTGGACGGGTTGTACGGCGTCTCCGGCGTGAACTTCGCCGGGTCGTCCAGCTCCAGGTCGCCGTAGACCTCGTCGGTGGAGATGTGGTGGTAGCGGACGCCGTGCCGGCGCACCGCCTCGAGCAGCGTGAACGTGCCGACGACGTTGGTCTGCAGGAACGGTGAGGGATCGCGCAGCGAGTTGTCGTTGTGGCTCTCGGCCGCGAAGTGGACGACGACGTCGCAGCGGCTCACCAGCCGGTCGACCAGGTCCGCGTCGGCGACCGAGCCGTGGACGAACTCGATGTCGTCGCGCACGGGCGCCAGGGAGGCCTCGTTCCCCGCGTAGGTCAGCGCGTCGAGCACGGTGACCTCGAACTCGGGGTGCTCGCGCAGCGTCTGGTGCACGAAGTTGGCGCCGATGAAGCCCGCGCCCCCGGTGACGAGCATGCGCATCGCCTGCTGAACCTCCATCGTGGATCCGCGTCCGGACGACGGTGCCGCCCGAGCCCCGCGCTGCGGCGGGTCGTCGTGCAGGCCAGACCGTAGTCGTCTTTGGCGTCACGCAGTGCCGGTCCAGAGCCCGACGAACCCGATCGTGGGGGCACTCGACGTGGCTGACCGCCACACCCGTGCCACCGCTACCGGACCGTCACGTGACGCAGCGTGAGGCCGGGCCGGGGAACGGCGGCTGTTAACCGGCGCGCTACCCGGGGGCCGGTCGCCCGTGCCCACACTCGACCGAGGGAGTTCCAGAGGGACGACGAGCTGGGGGAAGCCGCGTGTCCATCGGCCGGCCGGCGCAAGCGCTGGCGGGACCGCACGTCCTCGGCACGCCGCGCACCGTCCCGCCCGGACGCGCGGCCTGGCTGCGGCGCCTGCTGCTGACCGCCCTGCTGCTGCTGGGTGGCTGGGCGCTGCTCGCCGCAACCGGCGACCCGGCACGGGCCGACTCCCCCACCGTGCCGGAACCCGACAGCCACGTGGTGGCGCCCCCCGACGGCACGGCCGACCCGCCCCCCGACGTCCCGCCCGGTCCTCCGCCCCCGCCGGCGGAGACACCCGTCGTCCCGACCGACCACCCACCCGTCCCGGTGGATCCACCGCCGGCCCCTCCGGACCCGCCCGTCCTCCCGACGGAGCCCCCGCCCGCGCCGGCGGACCCGCCGCCCGCCGAGCCCCCGGCGCCTCCGGTGGCGCCGCCCACGCCGGAGGAGGAACAGCCCGGCACCGGCACCGGCACCGGGGACGACCTCCCGGACGGGGACCCGGGGGCGGTCGGCGACGAGGAAGATCTCGATCCAGGCGAGCCCGCCACCATCGGGACCAGCCCCCCTGATCCCAGCAACAGCGGCAGCGGCAGCGGCAGCGACAGCGACAGCGGCAGCGACAGCGGCAGCGACACAGGCACCGAGACCACCGACACCGGCGACACCGAGACGACCGGCGACAGCGACACCGAGACGACCGGCACCGGCACCAGCGACACCGACAGCGGGACCGACACCGACCTCGCCGCGATCGACGCCGACACCGTCGGCACCGACACGACCGCCGGCGAGGCGACCACTTCCGACACGACCGCAGCGGAGCCGCCGACGGCGCCGGTGCAGGACGCACCGACAGTGCCCCCGGCCGCGCCGGACCCCACCGCGGCGCCCCGCGACAAGGCGGTCACGACGACGGAGCCGGCGACGTCGGGCTCCTCCCCGACGCCCTCCGCGTCATCGACCCCTCCGGCCGCCACCACCGCTCCGGTCGTCACCGAGGCCCCCCGCGACACCGCCCCGCCACCGCCGCCGCCCGCGCCCCGACCCAGGAACCCCGGCCCGCCCGCGACCCCCGTGCCGCCGGTTCCCGCGAGCGGTCCTGGAGGCCCCGGCGCGACCACCGCCTCCGGCAGCGCGTCCTACGGCGCCGGCCACACCGACCACGCGGACGCCGCGCTGGCAGTGCTCGACGCAGGTTTCCCCGCCTCTCTCGCCGGCTCGATCCGGACTGCTCGCGGGTACGACGCCGCCCTCCTCGGCCGCGTCGAGGACCCGGGCGCCAGCCCCGACTGACGGGCGCGCGCTTTCCTCTGCCCCGCCCCGCCGGTCTGTCGATCGGCTCGTCGCACAGTCCATGACTCCGCACGCGCGTCCCGCCCCGGTGGCCTTCTCCCGCCGAGCGCCGGATCGCCGTTCGCACCGCAGGGAATTCGCCCTATGAGCAGTGAAGCCATCCCGTCCGGACACGTCACGCACCACCGTGCCGCGCCGCCGCCGCGGCTGACGCGGGCCGACCGGCTGCGCGGGGCCGGCACCGTCGCCCGCCGCGCCTGGCGCGGCCCCTACGTCCGCCGCCTCGTCGTGTGGGACGCCCTCTGCGCGACCGCCGCCGCCGGCAGCGGTCTGCTCGCCCGTTTCCACCCACCGGACGTCGGTGCCACCAGCGCGTCCCTGGCCATCGCCGTCGCCCTGCCCGGCGTCTGGCTGCTCGCCATGGTGATCGCCCGCAGCTACGAGAGCCGCTACCTCTGGGAGGGACCGGAGGAGTTCCGCCGGGTCTTCTTCGCCGCCGCCCTCCTGCTGGCCCTGGTGGGCACGGTCTCGTGGGGCCTGAAGCTGGAGGTCGCCCGCGGCTTCGTCGTCGTCGCCCTCCCGCTGGCCACCGCGCTCACCCTCGCGCACCGCCAGGCGCACCGGTCCTGGCTCCGCCGGCAGCGGGCCCGCGGCCGGTTCCAGCAGACGACGCTGCTCGTCGGCCACCGCAACGGCGTGGCCGCGCTCCGGGAGCAGCTGCACCGGGAGGTCGACCAGGGCTACTCCGTGATCGGCTGCTGCCTGCCCGCGCGCTCCGGCGCCCGCGGCGGCCCCGTCGGCCTGCCGGTGCTCGGCGGCCTCGACGAGGTGGTCGACGTCGTCGAGCGGTACGAGGTGGACACCGTGGCCGTCCTGCCGTGCCCGGAGCTGGACGGCGCGGCGCTGCGCCGGCTGGGCTGGGAGCTGGAGAAGACGCAGGCCGACCTGCTGCTCGCGCCGTCGGTCTCCGAGGTCGCCGGCCCGCGCATCCGGGTGCGCCCGGTCTGCGGGCTCTCCCTGCTGCAGATGGAGCGGCCCGAGCTGCGCGGCCTCCACCGGCTGGTGAAGGAGTCCTTCGACCGGTCCTGCGCCGCCCTGCTCCTGCTGCTGCTGACCCCGCTCCTGCTCGTCGTCGCCCTGGCCGTCAAGCTCGACAGCCCGGGGCCGGCGTTCTACCGCCAGGTGCGGGTGGGCCGCGACGGGCGCCGGTTCCCGATGCTGAAGTTCCGCAGCATGCACGTCGGGGCCGACCGGCTGGTCGCCCGCCTGGCCTCGGTGAACGACGGCAACGGCGTGCTGTTCAAGATGCGGCGCGATCCGCGGGTGACGCGGGTGGGCCGGTTCCTGCGGCGGTACTCGCTCGACGAGCTGCCGCAGCTGCTCAACGTCCTCCGCGGGGAGATGTCGATGGTCGGCCCCCGCCCGCCGCTGCCGTCGGAGGTCGAGCGGTTCGGGGTGGAGATGAGCCGCCGGCTGGTGGTCAAGCCCGGCCTGACCGGGCTGTGGCAGGTGAGCGGCAGGTCCGACCTGTCCTGGACGGACTCGGTGCGGCTGGACATCCACTACGTGGAGAACTGGTCCCTCATGCTGGACCTGATGATCCTGTGGCGGACGGTGGGGGCGGTGGTCACCGGACGCGGGGCCTACTAGGACGACGAAGGGCGGGCACCGCGCATCCTGCGCGGCACCCGCCCCTCGAGGTCAGGTCAGCGGTAGCCGGGAGAGACGTACCCCAGGCCGACGGAACCGGCCGGGACGAAGTCACCCGACGCGGGCTTGCCCTGGGTGAGGGTGCCGCTCAGGTTCCCGATCGACGGCCACGAGACGACGCCGTTGCTGATCTTCGCGGGGCAGCTGCGGTCATCGGTCTGCGGCCACACGCTGTAGCCCATGTCGCGGCCGGAGCGCGGGTTGATGTACACGTTCTCGAGCGCCAGCGGGTAGGTGTTGCAGTCGATGCGGATGAACTGCCCGCCCCGCTCGATCGGGTTCACCTCGGAGCTGCCGACGTTGGTGTTCCGGATGGTGCCCTTGCTGATGGCCCCGAGGTCCTGGCGGACCTGGATGCCCTGGTAGTTGGTGGAGCCGGTGAGCCGGTCGATCCGGTACTCCTTGACCCCGCCCCACGGCTGGAAGACGTCGGCGTGGTTCACCGAGTACGTGCCGCGCAGGGCGTCCATCCGGACGTTCTGGATCTGCACGGTGGCCTCGGGGGCGTTCACGGCGATGCCGTCGGCCTGGGAGCCGTTGACGTTGCCGTTGATGTGCACGCCCTCGATGTGCACCGTGCCGGTGCACTTGTGCACGTAGATGGCGCGCTGGTCGTCGGTTCCGATCCGCGCGGTCGGCAGGACGGTGATCTGCCCGCCCATGATCACGGCGTTGCGGCAGTTGGCGATGATGACCGGCGCTGCGGGACGGTCGGCGGGGAGCTTGACGAGCACGTCGCCGCCGTTGCCGCTGACCGTGGTCACGGAGGTCGTCGAGGTGATGCTGGTGACCGGGTAGTTCTGCCAGCCGGCCGGCGGGGCCCAGCTGAGGGGGCCGCTCGCGGGAGCGGTGACGGGCTGCGCGGGGGTGGTCGCGGGCTGCGTGGTCGCGGGGACCGGAGCGGGCGTCGTGGGAGCGGTGGCCGTCTGGCCGGCGGGGCGCGTGCCGGTGCGGGAATCGGCGACCGGGGCCGGCTGCTCGGTCCGGACCGGGGCCTGCGTCTGGGTACCGGCGGGGGCCGGGGCCTGGCCGGCCGGCGGGGCACCGACGGGGGGCTGCGCGGCGGGGCGGGCGTCCCGGGTCTCTGCGGCCTGCGTGGACTGGCTCGCGACGACGTCGACCCGCTGGTCCTGCACGAGTGGGTAGCTGAGGGGGAGGATGCCGACCAGGGCGAGGGACAACTGCGCCAGCCGACGTCGGGAGAGACGCCTGCGGCGGGGCCGGTTGTTTCGCCACTGTCGGTGAGCGGTTCGTGACACGCGACAGACCGTAGCGTCACGGTTACATAACGCCAAGCCCGTTCGAGTGAATTCTTCCGGCCTTGCGGCGAGCCGTCTCCGGTTCTGCTAAGCGACTCGCGGCCCCACCTGCGCGGACACCCGAACATGCGGGGACGAACTTTTTCGGCAGGTTCTGCCCGCGTCGTAGCGGGCCCGCCGGGAGCGGCCCGCCTAGGAAGGTCCCATGACGTGGGTACTGGTCCTCGCGACCGCCTGGATGACGCTGGCCGGCCTCCTGGCGCTCGCCATCGGCCGGGCGGTCCGCGTGGCCGACCGCCGGCAGGCGCCGGGTACCCCGCCGGTGCCGGACTTCGTGCCCGCGGAGTGGACGGCCTCCCCGATCACCCCTCGCTAGGAACCGGAGCCGGCGCGCCGGCGGAAGCCCAGGACGCCGAAGGAACGCCGCGCGGGACGCCCGGGCCGCCCCTCCACCGGTGCGGAGCCGTCCGCGGTCGGGCCGCCCTCGCCGGACGGGTGGCTGCCGGCCGCATGGGCCCCGCCGCGATCGACGTGCGCGGTGGCCCCCAGGGAATCGGGCACGGCCGCGTCGTCGAGCGACGGGTGCAGGGCGGCCAGGGCGGCCAGCACCGGCAGCAGCGCCTCGGCCACCGCCTGCCCCACCTCCTCGTGCCCCTGCAGGGAACGGCCGATCGGGTCGGCGATGTCATCGTCCTCCCCGCCGCTGCGCCCGGGGCGCGCCGCGGCCAGGGCGGCGACCAGCGCGCGGACGCGGTCGGCGAAGCCGTCCCCCTCGGGCCGCCGGTCGTCGAGGGCGTCGAGCAGGGCCGCGGCCTCCCGCAGGGTGAACGTGCGCGCCAGGGCCCGGGGCACGAGCCCCAGCACGTCGCGGCGGTGGTCGCGGGTCAGGGCGAGGACCAGGTCCGCCTCGGCGACCATCCCGGGCTCCAGCTGGCGGGCCACGAACCCCTCGGGGTCCCCGCCGAGCCCGGCGAGGACCAGCGCGCTGTGGGGGTGCATCCGCGAGCCGGCGACCGCGCGCGTGCCCGCACTGACCAGCCGGACGTCGGACACCGCCGGCCCGAGGAGTTCGCGCAGGTAGGCCTGCCCCAGCCCCTGCCCCAGGGCGGAGCGGCAGATGTTCCCGGTGCACACCAGCAGGACGGTGACGGGGCTCGCGGGCGGTTGCTGGTCGGGCACGGCACCAGTGTGGGCGGTGCTGCCGGTTCCCCGACACCTCCGATGGGGTGGTTGCACTGCGCGGGAAGGCCCCCCTGATCCCCGGGTACTAGGCTCGCCGCGACACCGGACGCCGGATCGGACGCCCGGGAGCAGACACCAGCCGGCGTGCCCACGTCTCACACCAGAAGGGGTCAGGATGCCCCGGAGCGGCTTGAACGAGAGCCTCCGACACGTTTTCCAGCCGGCTCACCGCAGGGTCGCCGGCCTCCTGCCCCTCCCCCTCCGGCGGCGGTACCTGTACCTGGCCGGGCACGGGCGGCTGCCGCGGCTGCGCGATCCGCAGACGTTCGGCGAGAAGATCAACTGGCGGATCCTCCACGACCGGCGCCCGCTGCTGGCCTGGACCTGCGACAAGCTGGCGATGAAGGACCACGCGGCCCAGGTGCGGGAGGAGGCCGGCATCTCGGTGCCGGAGACCTTCTGGTCGGGCACCGACCTCACCGAGGTGGCCGGCCGGATGTTCGACCGCCCCTGGGTGCTCAAGCCCAACCACCGCAGCGGCCTGGTGCGCTTCGGCAGCGCGAAGGAGTCGGTCGACGCCCGGACGATCGCGGCGACGAGGACCTGGCTGCGCGACGACCAGAGCGTCCTGCTCGGCGAGTGGGCGTACAGCGAGGCGCGGCCCCTCTACGTCATCGAGGAGGCCATCGGCGACGGCGTGACGCCGCCCGACGACTACAAGTACCTGGTCTTCGACGGCAAGATCGCCGCGGTGTCGGTCGACACGGGCCGGTTCACCAAGCAGCACTCGCGCACCTTCTACACGGCCGACTGGGAGCCGCTGCACGTGGCGACCGCCCTCGGCAGCGGCGAGCCCGGCCCCCCGCCGGAGAACCTGGCCGCCCTGAACCACGCGGCGGAGGTGCTCGGCCGCGACTTCGACTTCATGCGGGTCGACCTCTACAACGTCGACGGCACCATCTGGTTCAGCGAGTTCACGCCGTACCCCGGCGGAGGCGTGCTGCCGTTCGAGCCGCCCAGCTTCGACGCCTGGCTCGGGGAGCAGTGGACGCTGCCCGACCTCGACGACGTCGCGGGGCGGTGAGCCGGGCACGATGCGGAACGGAACAACCGGCCCCGACGACGACGTCGACGGCGCGCTCCGGGTCCTGAGCGTCGGCCCGACCGGCGGGCAGCCCGGCGGCATGGCCTCGGTCGTCGCCGAGCTGGAGACCCAGAACCGCCTCAGCGCCACCCCCCTGCAGCTGCGGGTCGTGGACTCCGGTGGGATCGGCCCCGCCCCGCAGCGGGCCGTGGCGTTCGCCCGCTGCCTGGCGACGGCCGCCACGACGCGCGCCGACGTCGTCCACCTGCACGTCGCCAGCCGCGGCAGCACCTGGCGGAAGATGGCGGTCGCGCAGGCGTGCGCGCTGCGTGGCCTGCCCTACGGCATCCACCTGCACGGCGCCGGGTACCGGGACTTCCTCGCGACGCTCTCACCGGCCGCGAAGCGCCGGGTCGACCGGTTCTTCCAGCGCGCGGCGTACGTGGTCGTCCTGGGCAAGCCCTGGGCCCGGCTGGTCTCCGAGGAGCTGGGCGTTCCCGCGGCGCGGGTGCACGTCGTGCACAACGGCGTGGCGGACGGCGCACCCCCGGTCGTGCCATGGCCGGCGGACCGCCCGCGGCGGGTGGTGCTGCTCGGGCGGATCGACGAGTCCAAGGGCGTGCCGGAGCTGCTGCGCGCGTTCGAGCGGCTCGACGCCCTCCCCGACGTGGAGCTGGTCCTCGCCGGCCCCCCGGCCGAGCCCCGCGTCGTCGCGCTCGTGGAGGAGGCGGTCCGGGCCCGCCCCGGCCGCATCACCTACGCGGGGTCGCTCCCCCGGGCCCAGGCCCAGACCCTGCTGCGCGAGGCGTACCTGCTGGCCCTGCCCAGCCACGCCGAAGGACTGCCGATGGTGGTCATCGAGGCGATGTCCCAGGGCATTCCCGCCGTGACGACACCGGTCGGCGCCATGGAGGAGCTGGTCACCTCCGGGCGGAACGGATTCCTCGTCCCCCCGGGCGACGTCGACGCCCTCGCCGAGCACCTGGTGCGCCTGCTGGCCGATCCGCAGCTGCGCGACCAGATGGCCCAGGCCGCCTACGAGACGTGGGTGGCCGGCTTCGACGCCCGCACCATGTACGCCGACATCCGCGCCACGTGGCGGACGGCGGCCGCCGGTCAGTAGGCGCCGCGCCCGCGGAGGACGGCCCCCAGGGTCTTCCAGAGGATCATCATGTCGAAGCTCAGCGACCAGTTCTCCACGTAGCGGACGTCGATGCGCACGGAGTCGTCCCAGGAGAGGTCCGAGCGGCCGCTGATCTGCCACAGCCCGGTGATGCCCGGCTTGACCAGGAAGCGGCGGCGCATGTCGAAGCCGTAGCGCTCGGTCTCGCTGGGCAGCGGCGGGCGCGGGCCGACCAGGCTCATGTCGCCGCGCAGCACGTTGATCAGCTGCGGCAGCTCGTCGAGGGAGTAGCGGCGCAGCACCCGCCCGACCCGCGTCACCCGCGGGTCGGCCTTGCGCTTGTAGAGGACGCCGTTGCCGTCGTTGTCGGCCTCGAGCACCTCGGCCATCCGGTCGGCGCCCTGCACCATGCTGCGGAACTTGAGCATGGAGAACGTCTGACCGTCGCGGCCGACGCGGGTCTGCTTGAAGAACACCGGGCCCCGGCTGGTCGTCTTCAGGGCCAGCCCGATGACGAGGAACAGCGGGAACGTCAGGAGCAGCGCGACGGCGGCGAGGGAGGTGTCGACGACCGTCTTGGCCAGCCGGCGCACCCCGCGCAGCTCGGGCCGCTCGACGTGCAGCAGCGGCAGCCCGCACACGGGGCGGATGGCCACCCGCGGCCCGACGACCTCGGTGACGGCCGGGGCGAGCAGCAGCTCGGCCTCGGTCTTCTCCAGCTCCCAGCCGAGCCGGCGCAGCGACGGCCCGTCCAGCTCCGGGCAGGGCATGACGGCGACGGTGTCGACCTCGTACCGCTTCACCACGTCGAGCACCTCGTCGAGGCCGCCGAGGACGGGCAGGCCGTCGAAGTCGGTGGGCACGTCGGCCGCCTTGCCGTCGGGCAGGCAGCACCCGATGACCCGGTAGCCGTGGTAGGCGGCGCGGTCGAGCTCGGCGTGCAGCGAGGCCACCGCGTTGCGGTGCCCGACGATGACCGTCGTCTGCTGGAACGCCCCGCCGGTGCGGGCCCGGTGCAGCGCCTGCCGGCGCACGTAGCGGTGCAGCAGGGTGAGCACCGCGGCGAGCGGGAGTGCGACGACGACGAAGCCGCGGGCGACGCGCAGGTCCAGCCCCCACGAGACCACGGCCACGACGGCCAGCAGGACCGCGGCGGAGTGCAGGACCCGCCGGAACTCCTCGGCGCCGACCCAGAGGAAGCGCTCCTCGTAGCTGCGGCCGACGTGCATGGCGGCCAGCCACAGGACGGGCAGGAGCACGGCGGCCCACAGCGAGTACTGGGCCGCGCCGTCGACATCGGTGCCGAACCGGACGAAGTAGCCGATCGTGGCCGCGAGCACGGCGCAGACCGCATCACCGAGGACGATGCTCCGGACGTAGGCTGCGCGCCACGCCCGTCGCGCCTCGGTGCCCTCGCCGCGGAGGCGGCGGAGGCCGTAGAAGCGGGTCCGCACCTTCGCCGGCAGCACCTCACGAGTGGTCTGTTCGTGAGCAACCTGCATCGAGATACCGAGCCCCCTGGGTGCGTCTGGTCGTCGTGGTGGCGAACCCGCCAACACACCGCCTCGCTCACCTGTACGGAGAGTGAGCACGCATGAGCGGCCGGGCACCATTGCACCGGCCGGTCGAGCCGCCGAGCACGACGTTAACTGCTCAGGGCCGATATGTCGCGCTCACGACGTGACAGTACGTAACGGAGGCCGCCGGTCACACCCTGTCAGCGACGCCCGTCACTTCGCACGCTCGCCCGTGGCGCGAACGGCTCAGCCCCGGGTCGTCGAGTCCGAATGCCGGGGCGCGGTGGAGCCGACGGCGGGGATCTCGGTGGTCGCCGGATCCTTCGGCACCGCGGGCCGCGTCGCCCCCGCCGGCGGGGGCGGCACGTCGGGGCGCGTCGCTGCCGGCACGTCGGGGCGCGTCGCTGCCGGCACGTCGGGGCGCGGTGCCGCCGCCGGCGCCTCCCGCGTCGTCGCTCGCGCGGGCTCGGTCCCGCCGCCGTCCCCGCTCCGTTCACCCGGCGCCTGGGGGGTCTCCTGGGCGGCGGCGGGCCGGAGCTTGGGCTCGGGCTCCGTGGGGGGCTCCCCCTGATAGCCGGACGCCTGCGGCAGCGCCGACGCCGGGGCGTGGGTGAGGACCACCCCGAGCCTCCTCGCGCCGACCCGGTCGAGCACCGCCGCTGCCCGCTCCAGCTCGTCCTGCCGGGTCTTCCCCTGGCGGACGGCCAGGAGGACGCCGTCCATGGCCACCGCGACGGCGCTGCCGTCGGCGACCGGCAGCAGCGGCGGAGTGTCGAAGACGACGAAGTCGTGGGTGGCGCGCAGCCGGTCCACCACGCCGAGCAGCTTGCCCGACGCGAGCAGCTCGCTCGGGTTCGGCGGGATCGATCCGGCGCCGAGCACCGCCAGCCGGCCGTTGTCGTAGGACTGGAGGACGTCGTCGAGCTCCGCGGTGCCGGCCAGGACGCTGGTGAGCCCCGCGCCGTCGGACAGCCCGAGGTACTCGACCACCCGGGGGTGCCGCAGGTCGGAGTCGACCAACGCCACCCGGTGGCCGCCCTCGGCCAGCGTGACGGCCAGGTTGACGGCGAGGGTGGTCTTGCCCTCCGCGCCGGCCGCGCTGGACACCATGATCACGCGCGGCGGCTGGTCGACGTCGAGGAACTGGAGGTTGGTGCGCAGCTGCCGGAACGCCTCGGCGTTGCCCGACCGGCTGTGCCGCTCGAGCACGTGCTGGGAGGCGAGCTGCCGATCGCGGGCGACGGCCCCGATCACCGGGACGCCGGCCGCCGCGGCGGCGACCTTCGCATCGCGCACCGAGCGGTCCATCCGCACCCGCGCGTAGGCCAGCACGAGGCCGACGAGCAGGCCGATGAGCACGCCGACGGCGGTGTTGGCGACGAGGTTCGGGGAGGCGGGTTCCTCCGCGATCGCCGGGGTGCCCAAAGGCTGGATCTCCACCGGCACGGTCGTCACCGGCACCTCGTCGGGGTCGGTGGGCGTCGTCGTGGTCTCCTCGACCGCCAGCACCAGCTCGGTGAACTCGGCGGCGACCGCCACGGCGATGTCGCGGGCACGCTCGGCCGAGGTGTCGGTCACGACGATGTCCAGGACGGTGGTGTCCGGCCGCACCGAGGCCTCGACCCGCTCCTGCAGCTGCGCCGCCGTGAGGTCGAGGTCGAGGCGGTCGATGACGGAGTCGGCCAGGACCTCGCTGCCGAGGATCTCGACGTAGGAGGGCACCCGGCTCTCGGCGAACTGGGTGCCCTGGAACGCGGCGGTGGTGGAGCTGGCGTCCGTCGACGTCACCCAGAGTTGAGCCGACGACGTGTACGTCGGCGTCATCGCCTGGGTGGTGCCGGCCCCGACCGCGCCGCCCAGGATCATCCCGATGACGGGCAGGAACCACCCGGCGCGGAAGGCCGCGATGGTGTCTCTGAGATCCACTACTTCCTCGTCTCCGATGATCGACGCTCACTGCCGTGAGCTGCGGGCGGTCGCGGACATCGCACGGGCCCGCGCCCTGCCGTCGCAGCCGACTCAAGCAGTTGCTGGGCCGTCCAGGCTAGATATCGTCCCGGGAATCCGGGGGAAGCGTCACCCGGACGGGCCATGGCCGACGCACCTCTGCCAGTGCTCGACGAACCTGCGCTTGACGACGTCGTTCGAGTGCCGGGCCCGCACCCGGTCCCACGCGCGGCGCCCCAGCGACAGGGCGAGTTCCGGGGAATCGGCCATCTGGCGCAGCGCCGCCCCGAGCGCCTCGGGGTCGGCCGGGGGCACGACCATCCCCGTGTCGTCGACCACCTCGGCGATCTGGCCGACGTCGCTGGCGATGACCGGCGTCGCCAGGCTCATCGACTCGAGGATGATCATCGGCATGGCCTCCGCCCGGCTGGGCAGCACGAGCGCGAGCGCCGTCCGCAGCCGGGCGCGCACCTGCTCCGGCGCGACGGGGCCCTCGAACACCACCCCGTCGGGGAGCGGCTCGGGCAGCCGGAACTGGGGAGCGAGGTCGCCGAAGAAGACCAGCTGCTGGCCGGCCGGCCGGGCCGTCGCCCAGGCGTCGAGGAGGACGTCGGCGCCCTTGCGCGGCCCGACCTCCCCGGCGAAGACGAACCCCGAGCGGCCGTCGGCGACCGGGGCGTCCTCGATCGGCACGGAGTTGGCCACCCGGACGGCGTCGATGCCGAGGGAGCGCAGGACCTCCGCCGCCGGTTCGGTGAGGACGAACACCACTGCCGGCCAGCGCAGCACCAGCCGGGCCAGCCGGCGGTTGCCCTCGGCGAACGCGACGAACTGCGAGCCGTGCACGAGGACGGTGCAGCAGACCCCGCGCCGACGGGCGATGCCGAGCAGCAGCCCCTCGCGGAGGAAGGAGCCGTACTGGGTCAGGTGGAAGTGCCAGACGTCGGTGGGCTGCACCCGGCTGGTCAGCACCTTCAGCGCCGTCCGGGCGAACGTGGCGAGGGTGCGCCGCCGGTCCCCGTGCCAGTAGGAGGGCCACTCGCGGACGACGAGGTCCTCGCCGCTCCAGGTGTTCATCGTGCGCACCACGGAGGAGACACCGCCGCGCCCCTCCGACGCGTTGCCGATCTGCGTGACGCGCAGCGCGGGCCGCGACGGGCGGCTCACGCCGGCGTGTCCCCGGCTCGGCGGATCACCACGCCGGAGGGGTCGAGCTCTGCGGCGGTCAGCTCCCCGGGCGCGCGCAGCAGGACCAGCCCGCGCTCGGCGAGCTCCCGGGCCACCTGCAGCTGGTGGTCGTCGACGTGCTCACCGCGCCCGGCCACCCGCGGGACGACGACGGGCCGGACGCCCAGCTCGAGGGCGCGCATGAGGGTGCCCACGCCGGCGTGGGTGACGAAGACGTCGCTCTCCACCACCAGGCGGTCGAAGTCCTCCGCGCGCATCTCCTGGTTCACGTCACCCGGCAGGTCGTCGCGCGTCGTGACGCCCAGCTGCCAGGTGACGGTGTCGCCGGGCCGCAACCCGCTCCGCACCGCGTCGACGAGCGCGTCGAAGCGGAACGGCTTGATGGTGCCGAGGCTGACGAAGATGCGGCGTCCCTCGCCGCTCCGGGGAGCGCGGTCGGGATCCGGGACGGCGGTGTAGTCGTCGAGGAGCGAGGGCCCGAGCTGCCAGCCGGGGCGGTCGGCCCACGCGGTGTGCTGGCAGTAGCGCTGCACCCGCGGCAGCCGCTCGAGGATGCGGCCGGTGGCCGAGGGCCCGTCGAAGCGGGACACGCTCTCGATGTAGACGAACGGGATGCGCCGCAGCTGCGCGACCGCGTAGGCGGAGAGACCGACCGCGGCTCCGGTGCTCAGGACGACGTCGAAGGGCTCGCGGCGGGTCTCCCGGTACAGCCGGACGGCGGCGCGGGCCGCCGGCGCCAGGCCGCGCGGAGGCACGTAGTCGAGAGTGACCACGCGGCGTCCGCCCAGCAACGACCGGCTCTGCTCGGACTCGAACGTGGCGAAGACCGAATCCGGCTGGAGGTCGAAGCGCTCCGCCCACCGGACGATCTGCGCCAGGTGACCACCGGTCGAGGCGACCAGGAGCGCGCGCTTGCCGCCGAGCGCGGCGGACAGCTCCACCCTCTCAGCTGCTGATTCGTCTCGATCCCGTCGTGGTGGCACTCCCGAAGCGTAATGGGGGGCGGGAGCGCGCTCGCTCCCGCGCGCGCCGATTCGCCGGTTGGGGTGGACGCCGTCAGCCGACGGGCACCGGCCGGGTGGCCCCCGCCACGTCCGCTCGCGCCCGCTCGGCGCGCCGCCGGGCCGGGCGCGCCGCGGCCGGCTGCTCCCGGGCGGCGCCGTCCTCCTCGGCGGACCGTGCACCGAACGATCCCAGCAGGCCCACCAGGACGAACAAGGGGATGTAGGAGGGCGGGGAGACGAACACCGGGTTACCGGTGGACTCCAGCATGTACTGGACCAGCCAGGCGATCCCGGTCAGCCCGAGGAAGCGCGCCACGGGCTCGGCGTCGCGCGTGAGCCGGCTCAGCGTCCGGAAGATGGCGACGAGCGCGGCGAGGAACGCCAGCATCCCGAAGAAGCCGGACTCCCCGAGCACCGCCGGCCACATGGTGTCGGTGAGGAACATCGCGTTGCCCGTGCGCTCGGAGAGCCCCCAGACGTGCTGGTAGCCGCGCTCGAGGTAGAGGGGGCTGTAGAACTCCGAGGCCGTGTCCGAGCCGAACCGGCCGAAGCCGGCGCCCAGCGGGAAGTAGTCGCGGGCGACGAAGAAGGAGTCGCGGGTCATCAGCGTGCGCGCCGCGGTGCCCTCGGACTGGTCCAGGTAGGTGGCCACGATGCCCTGCAGCGCGGTCAGCAGCGTCGACCAGAAGACGATGACGATGCCGGCGACGACGGTGAGCGCCGCCGGGAAGACGCCGGCGCGACCGGCCCGGGAGCTCAGCCACAGGAAGCTGCCCATCATCCCCAGCCAGGTCTTGCGCCGGAAGGAGAGGACGGCGACCAGGGCCATGCCGGCCGACAGCAGCCAGGTGAGGCGGGTCGAGCCCATGGTGGTGTTCCAGGCGATGACCGCGAGGAACCCCAGGGCGGCCATGATGCCGAGCGTGCCCGGCTCGACGAACGGCCCGATCAGCGACGGGATGGCCGCGCGGTAGCTGAGCTGGTCGATGTTGCCGACCGTGCTCTGCCAGGTCTGCGGGATGGCGAGGTTGACCAGGCAGCAGGCGATGATGAACAGCAGGACGCCGACGCCGCCCTTGGCCAGGCGGCGCACGTCCGCGCTGGACCAGCGCAGCTGGGCCACAGCCAGGGCGAGCAGGATCCCCTTGCCGGCCAGCGCGGTTCCCGAGGCCAGGACGACGAGCGGCACGTTCACGACGAGCCCGCTGACCACGCCCAGCACGCCGTAGAGGGCGAACCAGCCCAACCCGGGGAAGGTCCGGAGCGGCTCGCCGCGCAACAGCCGGGGCCCGACGCAGACCAGCAGCGCGGCCGCGATCGCCGCCTCGTCGAGGTAGTCGACCTGGCTGATGCCGCTCACCTGGGCGGCCGACTTGTTGAAGAGGCTGATCAGGACGGCGGCCGCCACGAAGCGCTTGGGGTGCTGGCAGCCCCACACGAGCACGGGCACGCCGACCACCAGGAGGAGCACCGGGACCGGCTGGTAGGACGCCGCCACGGTGAGCACGACGACGGCGAGCACGCAGACGACCAGCGTGCGCGGCACGGTCCTGGTCAGCGCGTCACCCACCCCGACCCCTTCCACGCCACCGGCCGCTCGCCCCGGGCGATACGGTCCCCGCTGGTCCGACGCAGCGTTCCACGCGTACCGACGCTCCGACAATGCCACGCCGCCGGGAACCCCCCGGCCGGGCGACGCCTGGGTATGGCTGTCATCACATCCCCCGGGGGCCCACCGCCACCTGCACGGTGGATTCTCCTCCTCCCCGTCGCCGCCCGGCTGGCGTTCCGGGTGGTGTGTGGTCGAACATGGCGGGGGCCTGCAACGGACGGACGGGGGAACGCCGGGGCCGATCCACCGGAGCAACCCCCACTCGGACTACAGGAGCACTGCGTGAAGATCTCGGTCATCGGCTGCGGATACCTGGGCGCGGTGCACGCCGCCTCGATGGCCGAGCTGGGTCACGACGTCGTCGGCATCGACGTCGACCAGGCGAAGATCGACCTGCTGGCGAAGGCCCAGGCGCCCTTCTTCGAGCCGGGCTTCGAGGAGCTGCTCGAGCGCACCCTGGCCACCGGGCGGCTGCGCTTCACCACCGACTTCGCCGACGCGGCGGGCTCCGCCGTCCACTTCGTCTGCGTCGGCACCCCGCAGAAGCGCGGCGAGTACGCCGCCGACATGCGCTACGTGCAGGGTGCGGTCGAGTCGCTGCTCGAGGTCGTGGCCCCCGGCGAGCTCGTCGTGGGCAAGTCCACCGTGCCGGTGGGGACGGCGGCCCGGCTGGCCGAGCTGATCGACGAGAAGGTGCCCGGCGCCCTGCTGGCGTGGAACCCGGAGTTCCTGCGCGAGGGGTTCGCCGTCCAGGACACCCTGCACCCCGACCGGCTGGTCTACGGCCTGCCCGGTGGCGCCGACGGCGAGACCGCCCGCAGGCTGCTGGACGAGGTGTACG
Organism: Blastococcus sp. SYSU DS1024; assembly: GCF_054050795.1. Lineage (NCBI taxonomy): Bacteria > Bacillati > Actinomycetota > Actinomycetes > Geodermatophilales > Geodermatophilaceae > Blastococcus > Blastococcus sp. SYSU DS1024. The sequence goes on along the minus strand of NZ_JBJHAA010000006.1, from coordinate 142,743 downwards.
CCACGATCGTCGCGCGGGGCACCCCGAAGGTGGAGAGCGACTACGCCACCGCCGAGATGGTGAAGACCGCCGCGAACTCGTTCCTGGCCACCAAGATCTCCTTCATCAACGCGATGGCCGAGCTGTGCGAGGCCACCGGTGCCGACGTGAAGCTGCTGGCCGACGCGATCGGCTACGACGACCGGATCGGCCGCAAGTTCCTCAACGCCGGCCTGGGCTTCGGCGGTGGCTGCCTGCCCAAGGACATCCGGGCGTTCATGGCCCGCGCCGGGGAGCTGGGTGCGGATCAGGCGCTGACGTTCCTGCGCGAGGTCGACAACATCAACATGCGGCGGCGGATCCGGATGGTGGAGCTGGCCCGGGAGGTCTGCGACGGGTCGCTGCTGGGCAAGAAGGTGGCCGTCCTGGGGGCGGCGTTCAAGCCCGACAGCGATGACATCCGGGACTCCCCGGCGCTCAACGTCGCCGCCCAGCTGCAGCTGCAGGGCGCCGTGGTGCGGGTGACCGACCCGGCCGCGATCGAGAACAGCCGCCGGCAGTGGCCGCAGCTGGACTACGCCGCCACCCCGGAGGAGGCCGCCGAGCGCGCCGACGCGGTGCTGGTGCTCACCGAGTGGAAGCAGTACCGCGAGCTGGACCCGGTCGCGTTCGGCCGGGTGGTGGCGCAGAAGCGGGTGCTCGACGGGCGCAACGCCCTGGACCGCGAGGCGTGGACCGCCGCCGGCTGGACCTACCGGGCCCTCGGCCGCCGCGCCGGCTGAACGCCGCTCCGATCCCGCCTGCCGTGCCGCTGACCCTCCGCGCCGCTCCATGGTGATCCGACGCCTGGGCCGGGCCCTGCGCGGCGGGAAGCTGGTCAGCCGGGGGCTCACCGTCGCCGACCAGGCGATCTCCAGCGCCAGCAACATGCTGCTGTCGGTGGCGATCGCCTCCGGCGTGAGCGCGAGCGTCTTCGGCGAGTTCGCGATCATCTACAGCATCTACTGGCTGCTGCTGGGCGGAACCCGCGCCGCGGTCCTCGACCCGCTGCTCATCACCCAGCGCAACGTGCTCAAGGGCGCGCCGGTGCACCTGGTCGCCGTGGCCTCGGCGGCGGCGGTCGGGGCCGTCGGGGTACCGGTCGGCCTGCTCCTGCTGGCCACGCCCCTGGACGTCGCCTGGGTGGTGTTCTTCCTCGGGCTGCCCGCCCTGCTGGTGCAGGACGCCCTGCGCTACGTCGGCTTCTTCGAGCAGCGGCCGGGCCGGGCGGTGCTGCTGGACGGCGTCTGGCTGGTCGTGATGATCGTCGCCACCGTGCTGGCCCTGACCGACGTCATCTCGGGCACCGCCGTCGTCCTGGGCCTGTGGATCCTCGGCGCGCTGCTGGCCGACGTCATCGGCCTGGTCGCCTTCCGGCTGCGCCGGGAGCCGCTGCGCCTGCGGGCGCGGCTGCGGGCGATGTGGCCGGTGTCCGGCCCGCTGCTCGGCGACTTCGCGCTCTCCTCGGGCTCCGGCCAGCTGACGATCTTCGTGCTGCCGCTGGTGGCGAGCACCGCGCTGCTCGGTTCGCTGAAGGCCGCGCAGGTGGCCAACGGCCCGCTCAACATCACGGTGGCCGCCGCCAGCGTCATCTGCCTGCCGATGGTGGCGAGCGCGGTGGAGTCCGACCGGAACCGGGCCCTGCGCATCGGCCGGTTCGCCTCGCTGGCGCTGGCCGGGGTCGCGGTGGTGTACGGCACGGTGCTCGTGCTGCTGCCGCAGGGCGTCGGTCAGGCGCTGTTCGGTGAGTCCTGGGGCTCGGGCTGGCTGGTGGCCGCGGTGAGCGTGCAGATGGTGCTGTTCGGCATCACGCACGGGGCGCTGCTGGCGATGCGCGGGTCGCGCAACACCGGGGCCGCGCTGCGCGTGCGCATCGCGGTGGCGCCGATCGCGGTGCTCCTGCCCGTCGCCCTCACCGCAGTCTGGGGCCGCACGGGCCTGATGGCGGGGCTGGTGATCGCCGCCGCCACGATGTCGCTGGTGAGCTGGCTGGTCGCCGTCCGGGTGGTGCCGAAGACCCCGCCGCCGGAGGAGGAGGGCACGGCCGGCGACGAGGCCGTCGAGCCCACGGAGAACGCGCCGACCGGCAAGAACCCGCTGGGCTCACCGGCGTCCGCGGCGCAGTAGCCGTCAGTCGCCGGCCGCGTCGAGGGCGACGCTCTCCCGCGACTCGCCCCAGCGGGCGTCGGAGAAGTAGACGGTGTGCTCGCGCCGGGTGTTGCTCGCCGCGTAGATGCCCTGCTTGAAGTAGACGCTCTGCCCCTCGAACAGGTTGGCCCCGACGGCGTTGACCAGCCGCTCGCCGTCGATCCACACCTGCGTGTTGCCCTGCTCGGGGTCGGTGGACCACTCGATGCGGACGGTGTGGTCCAGCCACTCGCCCCGCTCCAGCGGGCCGAGGTCGTAGGTGGCGACGTACTGCGCGGACTCCCGGCCCTGCAGCCCGCCGCGCACGGAGAGCCGGATCTCGGGCTCCGGCCCGGGGGTGACCCAGAGGTCGACGTTGGGCGACCCCTCGTTCGCCGTCTGGTGCCACTGGGTGTAGATCAGGAACTCGTTGCCGCCGTCCCACAGGAAGTCCTCGGGGAAGTACGTCGACCACGAGTACCACTGCACGTCGCCCTCGCGGGGTGCGCCGGCCTCCTCGATGGTCGAGCGCACCTCCCCGCGGATGGTGGTGTCGACGCCGAAGGTGAAGTCGCCCGGGCGGGCGGAGAAGGCGGCGGAGTACTCGTACCCGGGGCGGACCGGCTCGTCGACGACCCGGACCTGCTCGGGCCGGGCGGCCTGGACCTCGCTCCAGTCGGAGAGGTCCCCGTCGGCGTAGCTCCACACCTGTTCGGGCTCCTCCGCCGCCTCGGGCGACGCCGAGCCGGAGGGGGACGCGGACCTCGACCGGGAGGTGGTGAACCGGTCGCCCGTGGTCGGGACGGGGTCGAGGTCGGAGCGCGGGACCGCGGTGCTCTCGATCGGGGTGGACGTCGGTTGCGCCGTGGCGTGCGGGGCCTCGGTCTCGCCGTCGTCGGAGTCATCCGAGCCGCAGGCGCTGAGGACCAGCGACGCCGTCACCGCCAGGGCGAGCGGGAGCCGTCGTCGTCCTCGAGTCACTGCGGTTCCCTCTTGGTCCTGGTCTCAGCGCGGTGGGCGGCGCAGCGCCCCGGACGACGGCCGACTCCCCCGGCGCGGGCCCGCGCCGGGCAACCACGGGCGGGATGCCCGAGATTACTCACCGAGAGCCCGTGACCGGAGCGTCACCGCCACGCAGGGGGAAACGAGGTGTTCACCTCACGTGTTCCCCGACGCCCAGCGGCGACGGCGAGCAGCGCTTATCGTCGGTGGCGATGATCTTCCCCAGGCGTGTCGGCGACGAGCGGCCCGAGGTGCCCGGCGCACCTCGGGTGGGTTAGCGGTGTCGGCACCACGCCCCGGCACGACCTCGCGCGGCGCTGCTGCGCGGCCGACGGGGCAGGGTGCGGGTGAGCGGCAGTCGCGTCGCCCGGCAGCGCTGCCGGCGCGTCCGCGGGCGTCGTCGTCCGGTCCTGTTCCCGCGAAGCCGACCGCGCGGCTGGACTCGCTGACCGGCCTGAGGTTCGTGGCGGCGCTGCTGGTCTTCGGCTCGCACCTGATCGCGGCGTTCGAGTTCACGCCGGTGGCCGACACGGTCTACCCGTACCTGGAGCCGGGCGCGGCCGGCGTGAGCTTCTTCTTCATCCTCAGCGGGTTCGTGCTCACCTGGACGCACCGCCCCGGTGACAAGGCCGGCCCGTTCTACCGCCGGCGCTTCGCCCGCATCGCGCCCGCGTACTGGGTGGCCGTGATCGCGTTCATCCCGCTGAACGCGCTGGCCCGCCCGGAGGAGACCGGGACGCTGCTGCTGCACATGGCGCCGCAGTTCCTCGGCCTGCACGCGTGGATCCCCGACTCCGACTACTACTGGGCCGGCAACGGCGTCACGTGGTCGATCTCCTGCGAGATGTTCTTCTACGCGCTGTTCCCGCTGCTGATCGTGCAGGCGCTGCGCCTGTCGCAGCGGGCGCGGTGGTGGGTGGCCGGGGTGCTCTGCCTGCTGGTGATCGTGCCGCCGATCGTGCTGGCGCCGCTCACCCACGGCGAGACGGTGGCCGACTGGGCGATCTTCATCTTCCCGGTGCAGCGGCTGTGGGAGTTCTGCCTCGGCATCCTCATCGCGCTGTGGATCAAGGAGGGCGCCCGGGTCCGCCGCATCGGGCTCGGCGGCTCGCTCGGGCTGGTCGCCGTCGCCTACGTCGTCGCGGCGTATGCACCCGCGTACCTGATCTGGGTGGCGATCCCGTTCATCCCGTTCGCGCTCACCATCGCGACGGCCGCGCAGGCCGACCTCGACGGGCGCCCGTCGGTGTTCCGTCACCCGGTGCTTGTGAAGCTCGGCGAGTGGTCGTTCGCGTTCTACCTCACCCACCAGCTGGTGATCCGGGCGGTGGACTACGTGCTCGAGCCGACCTCGGTGGCGGTGGCCATCGGCGCCTCCGCGCTGGCCCTGGCCGGCTCGATCGCCAGCGCCTACGTGCTGTTCACCGTCGTCGAGAAGCCGCTGGAGCGGCGGCTGCGCGGTGGCACGCTGCCGGTCAGCACCGGCGGCGGCGGTCACGTCCAGAAGCGGTAGCGCCACCGGCTTCGCCCGGCTGCGCTCAGCAATCGCCGCGCGGTGACTCCACCATGCCGGGACGGTTGAAGACGCACAGATCTGTCCTGCCGGCGGTCATCTGCGCGTACCGTCGGGGTAGGTGATCTCGGTCACCTGAAGGGTAGTCCCCTCTCGAATCCGGCGGCGAGCCGACGACACCAAGGAAGAGCCCATGGGCTGGGTGCTGATCCTCATCGCGGTGTGGATGATGCTCGGCCTCGCCGTGGCCATCGTGATCGGGCGGGGGATCCGCCTGGCCGACAGCGCGGCCGAAGCGGCCCGGACCCGGTTCACCGAGCCGACTGCCGAGGCGGCGCGGCCCCCTCGCTCGACCGTGTGCGCCGACGAGGCTCCGTGGTCGCCCCGGGGCGGCGCTGCGACCGAGGGGCTGCCGCGCCGGGCACGACCGCCGGGGAGCCCGTCCATCGACGAGCGCATCCGCGCCTCCGACACCGCCCCGATCGATCGCGAGCCCGGGCTGGCCTGATCCTCACCCCCGCGGGGCAGACCGGGGCCTGGCCTTTCCGGCGTCGCCGTACCCTCGGCCGGGTTGTACGGCGACGGGGGTCAGGCGATGCAGAGCGAGGACGACGGCGTGCGCAGCAGTGGGCGCACGGGTGACACCTCACCCATCCCTCTCGTGGCCGACGGCGACCAGGTGGACGGGGAGCGCCCTCGCCCCCGCGGGCTGCGCCGGGTGCTGATCAGCCTCGGCGTGCTGGCTCTCCTCCTGGCCGTGCTGGTCGGGGGCGGCTTCTGGTTCCTCGCCGACCGGTGGGCCGGCAACATCGACCGGGTCTCCGACGTCTTCGCCGACATCGACGAGGACGCGCGGCCCGCGCCGGCCACCCCGCCGCAGAGCGCCGGCGAGGAGCCGGTCACCTTCCTGCTGGTCGGCTCCGACACCCGCAGCGAGGGCGCGCAGGGCGTCGATCCCGGCGGCCGCTCCGACGCGATCATGCTGGCCCGGCTCTCGGCCGACCGGCAGCACGCGCAGCTGATCTCCATCCCCCGCGACTCGTGGGTGGAGATCCCGGGCCACGGCATGAACAAGATCAACGCCAGCTACGCCTTCGGTGGCCCGTCATTGCTGGTGCAGACCGTCGAGCAGCTCACCCGGGTGCGCATCGACCACTACGTCGCCATCGACTTCGAGGGCCTGATCCAGGTGACCGACGACCTCGGCGGCGTGGACGTGGTGGTGGCCGAGACGACGCAGAACGGCCCGTACACCTTCACCGCCGGCATGAACCACCTCGACGGCGACCAGGCCCGCTGGTACCTCGGTCAGCGCTACGGCCTGCCGGGCGGGGACTTCGACCGGGTGAAGCGGCAGCAGCAGTACCTGCGCGCGATGTTCGACAAGCTGTTCAGCTCCGAGACCTTCACCAGCCCGCCGAAGCTGGACGCGGCGATGCTCGCCATCACGAACGCGGTGAGCGTCGACGACACCCTGAGCAACGCCGACCTGGTGAGCCTGGCCTACTCGATGCGGGACGTGACGCCCGGCGACGTCGAGTTCTTCACCGCCCCGGTGATGGGCCTCGGCACAGAGGGGGCAGCCAGCGTCGTCTACCTGGACGACGTGACCGCCGGCCGCATGTGGGAGTACCTGCGCAGCGACTCCCTCGGGCAGAACGCCGACGAGTTCGCCGACGAAGCCCTGCCTGACGTCCCCCGCTGAGCGGAGCGCGCGCGACTGTCGCAGCAGCCGCGTGCCATCTGCGGGTCCTGGCACGTGATCGACCGCGAAGGCGCGATCGTCCACCCGCCGCGAAGCCGAGCCACGGCCACACCCGCGCGGCCGCGCTTCAGCAGTCGCCGGACTGGCGCCACACCTTCCTTCGAGGCCCGAACGCGTCAGCCCCTCGGCCAGGCGGCCGAGGGGCTGACGCGCAGGTACAGAGGTACGAGGCGAGCAGCCGCCTTCACCCCGCAGGCCGCCGAGGCAGCGAGGCCCTCAGTAGGCGCCGGCGCCGCGCAGGACGGCGCCGAACGTCTTCCACAGGATCATCAGGTCGAACGTCAGCGTCCAGTTCTCCACGTACCGGACGTCGATGCGCACCGAGTCGTCCCACGACAGGTCCGAACGGCCGCTGACCTGCCAGAGCCCGGTGATCCCAGGCTTCACCAGCAGCCGGCGGCGCATGTCGAAGCCGTACTGCTCCACCTCGCGGGTGACGTGCGGACGGGGGCCGACGAGGCTCATGCTGCCGTTCAGCACGTTGAGCAGCTGGGGCAGCTCGTCCAGCGAGTAACGCCGCATGATGGCGCCGACGCGGGTGACCCGCGGATCGCGCTTCATCTTGAACTGGACGTCGTTGCCCTCGTTGCTCTGCTCGAACAGCGTGTCCACGAGCTTGTCGGCATCGGGCACCATGCTGCGGAACTTGTAGACCTCGAAGGGCTTGCCGCCCAGGCCGATCCGCTCGTGCTTGTAGAACACCGGGCCGCGACTGGTCAGTTTGACCGCGAGCGCCAGGACGACGAGCACCGGCGAGATGAGCAGGATGCCGAGGAGGGCCGCGGAGCGGTCGAAGACGTTCTTGACGATTCGCCGGTGACCGGTGAACTCGGGGCGCTCGACGTGCATGAGGGGCAGACCCGCCACGGGTCGGATGCGCACTCGGGGGCCGGCCACCTCCGTGACGGCAGGGGCCAGCAGGAGCTCGGCCTGCGTGCTCTCCAGATCCCAACCGAGCTGCCGAAGAGCCGGCCCATCGAGCTCCGGTGACGGGAGGACCGCGACCGTGTCGACCTCGTAGCGCCGGACGACGTCGACGACGGAGTCGAGGGAACCGAGCACGGGCATTCCGTCGAAAGTCCCGACCCCCTCACCGGCGGGGACACAGCACCCGATAACGCGGTAGCCGTGCTCCGTGGCCCGATTCAGCTGCGAGTGCAGTGCGGCGACACCACCGCGGTGCCCCACGACGATCGCGGTCTGCTGGAGCTTGCCCTGCTTGCGCTCACCGTGCAGCCAGGAGCGCTGGGCCATGCGGTGACCCAGCGTCAGCAGCAGGGCGACCGGGAGAGCAACGATGGCGAAGCCGCGGGCGAGCTCGAGCCGAAAGGCCCAGGAGACGGTGCCGATGGTGGCGAGGAGCATCGCCGCGGCGAAGAAGACCCGCCGGAACTCCTCGGCCCCGATCCACAGGAACCGTTCCTCGTACGCGCGGGCCACGAGCATGGCCGCCGCCCACAGCAGCGGGAAGGCGACGAGGACCGTCACCAGGCTGCCGACCAGGTCGAGCGACCCGCTCACGGGCTGCGTCTCGGCGATCTGACCAAGGACACCGGCGGCGATGGCGCTGACCACATCGAGCGCGATCAGGCGGCGGACATACCTGGAACGCCAGGCGCGGCGCGCGGCCGTCCCCTCGCCACGGAGGCGAGCGGCAGGCCACAGCGGCCGGCGATCACGCTGTCGCGGAATGTGACGAACAGCGTCGTCACGGACATCAAGCAAAGACAAGCCCCGTACCCCCGTGCGGTTGCCAGGACGGAGGCCCCAGCGTGACTGTGCGTACAACCAGGAACTTCACTGTTCAACCGGCAGAGGGAACGTACCTCCCGATTGGCGCGGCGGATAGGGGCTGAGCTCAAGTAGCGAGACTGAGCGACCCACGAACGGGTGCAAGCCAGCGCGTCACCCCACAGAACGCCACCCGCCGAGGCAAGCGATCTCGACACGCGCGCGCTGCATCCGCACTCGAACGGGCCCACCGTGGTCAGGACCCCCTACAGCTTCCGTCACAGCTTCTGTCGCCGATGCCTCCGTCGATTCGGCACGTCAGCTGGCTCGCTCTCCGCGTACGAGTACCCGTAGCCCCGCGCCGCATCCCCCCTAGCCGGCACCTCGCTCAGCACAAGTCCGAGCGTCCGGGCGCCAACGCGCTCCAGGGCATTGGCGGCCTGATGCAACTGGTCCTTGCGACTCCGGCCGTAGCGCAGAGACAACAAGACCCCGTCCGCCACCACGGCGAGCCCCAAAGCATCGGCGACGGGAAGGAGAGGCGGCGCGTCGATGAGCACATAGTCGCTCGTACTGCGAAGTTCCTCGATCACGGCGGACATCTGCCTGGACGCCAACAACTCACTCGGATTCGGAGGCAATGGGCCAGACCCGACAACAGTCACACCCCCATTAGCGATGCGCTGACCAACTTCAGGAAGTTCCGCCGTCCCGGCGAGGACGTTGGTCAGGCCCACATTCTCGACAAGGCCCAAATAGCGCGATAGCCGGGGGCGACGAAGGTCCGCATCCACAACGGCAACCGTCTGACCGCCCTCGGCGAGCGCCAAGGCCAGATTGACGACGACCGTCGTCTTTCCCTCAGCCGGCATGGCACTCGACACCACCATTACCCGCGGGGGCTCATCCACACTGAGGTACCGAAGACTCGTACGCAATTGCCGGAAGTCCTCCGCCGACCGGGAGGGGTTGACCCAATCCGCCACGTGCCGCGTCTCAATCGAGGCGTCTTTGAGCACCGTTCCGATGACGGGAGCGCCGCCAGGTGTGGTGACTTTTACGTCCTTGACAGTTCGATCGAGTCGCGCGCGCAGCAGAGCGATGCCGATTCCCATCAGTAGTCCCGCCAAGACCCCCAGCGCAACATTCAAAGGAGTGCGCGGAAGGGCTGGCTTGTCCGGAACTTCTGGACGATCGGTCACAGTCACGTCGACAAGGGAGACGCCGTCCACTGGCGACTCCAACTCCTCTATGAACTGTGGAAACTCCGCACCGAACGCCTCCGCTATGCGCTGGGCCCGCTCCGGCGAACTATCCGTGATTGCCATATCGATCAACACCGTATCCGCAACAGCAGTGGCGTCGACCGAATCTGCCAACTCTAGTGCCGTAGTCTCGAGCCCCAGGCGGTCAACGACCCGACTAGCGACCTCCTCGCCAGAGAGCAGGCGCGCGTAGGAAGCCACGCGTTCGCGCGAGAATTGGCCACCTTGGAACACCTCCGCAGTTGACGTCGCTTCCCGCGTCGACACAAAGAACTGCGTTTCCGCCCTGTATAGCGGAGTGGTCGCGGAGCTAATCATCAGAGCCACAAGCCCACCTACGAGCGAGGCGGTCGGCACGATCCACCACTGGTCGCGCAGCGGTTCGATGAATTCCCTTAGTCGCACTTCATCCCCGTCCGGTTTGCTATTCACCACGGCCTGTCCAACGAGGCAGCGAGTCACGCTGTTCAGCAGTCCGACACTCCGCAAGAACCTTCACCGCGCGGTTCCTTTCACTTCGATCGTTGATCGCGAGCGCCGACAGCCGTGCATCACGACCGCACGCAATCCGGCCAGCCTTTGCGCACCACGAACGCGAACGCAAGCCACAAGACAGGAAGGATGGCCACGCTGGCGAGCGCCATGCCCAATGCCGCACCGACCGCCCCCCCAGCCGATACGCCAACCGTCGCCAGAGTCACGAGCGCAACCCCCAAGCCCACATGGATTCCAGTCAACGAGCGCAATGCTCGAAACGCTCTCATGCCCGTGCTAGCTCCAGCAGCAGCCCCCGTGGCGACAGTCATCAGGATGAGGTAAGGCAAGACTTCCCGGGCACCCTCCCAAGACTGCCCTAACAGCAGAACTCCCCAGGAGTCGGGAATCAGCAACATCCCCGCCCCCCAAGCCAGATCCACCAAGGCCAGCAGTGCACTGAGGGCACTAACGACCACCCACAGGCGTCGGCCGGTGGGTCGTTGACGAATGAGCTCTGGTAGCACGAAGTTGTTGAGCGCGACCATCAGAACCGTTAAGGGCCCAAGCAGAGTTTGGGCGGCCCGTAGCGATCCCGCATCCCTTGCGGATCCCAGTGAGGAGACAATAAGGTAGGCAACCTGCACGCTCCCGGCGGTGGCAACCGAGTTAAGCACCAGTGGCAGCCCAGTCGACTTGTGCCGCCTAATCCACAGCATCGCTGCGCCAGGGCCCGGCCAGATTCCCACCTGCACGCACCCATAAATAGCGGCGGCGTACGCAGAGAGCCCCCAGGCCAGTAGCAAGGGCCAGGCGAGAGAGGTGTCGACTGCCCACAGGATAATCACGATCGCCGCCACCTGAAGCAGCGTCCATAAAGCGTCGTTAAGGAAGGTCAGGCGCGCTCGCATAGTGCCAGTGAGAACCGACCGCCAGCAATCCTGCACCAGCAAGCCAGGCAAGCTGACCGCCAGTGCCAGCAAGCTGAAGCGCAGGGTTGAGTCGAAGACCGCCGCGCACATCGCCACAAGGACTCCTGCGATACACCCAGCGACCAACGCAGCACCTGACGCGCTTCGAGCCGCGCGAAGCTGACTGACAGCGCTCTCCCCGGCATACGCGATCACATAGGTCTGACCCACCAGCGCCTGAGCAGCCGCCACCGAGAGCGCATAGATCGAGAAGCAGACGGCGAAGTAGCCGAATTCACGTGGGGACACAGTAGTCGCCACAAGGATTGTCATGCCTGCGTTACCGACCGACGACACCGCCTGATCAAGCACCGTCCAGACCGCCCGGCCACCTCTTGACTTTGAGACGCCAGATGCGGTTTCAGTCACGTAGCTCGACTCCTCTAAGCAGCCCTGCCTCACTCTTCGCCAACATCTTCGACGATCCACTGGGTCCTGCGCCGCCAGCTGAAGGCAGGACCTCCGGCGGTGGTGCCGATGCGCCAGCGCCGGCGTCTCTCAGCCAGTCGCAGAACAGGATTGTCGCCAAAGCGAAGGTTGGCTGAGCCAGGGAAGCATTAAGCGCGAAGAAGCAGAAGGCCACACCGGCCACCCAGGGCAGGCGGAGGATCCTGTTGAACACGATCGGCGCCAGGTACAGCGTAAATGCGACGAAGCCTACGAGTCCGTACTCATTCAGCAGCTTAGTCAGGTACGGGTTCAACACTGCCACGCCTGGTTGGAGCGCTTGCAGGTAGGCATCTGATGTACCCGGGCCATAGCCAAAGAAGGTCGACCAAGTACTGCTCGAGAATCGAGGAATGAGCGCCTCGTATGGCTCAATCAGCCTTAATGACGCCGACCCGCCACCGCTTAGCTCGGAGGAGCGTCGCACAAAGAGTTCAGCCAGTGGTGTTAGCAGTGCAAAGAGTGCGGCGACGACTCCCAGCAACGATAGTCGCGCCACCTCGCGAAGGCGGCCACGAACGGCGAGCACCGGGAGCCCAAGCAGAACTATGACAATGCCGTTCCCCGCGAGTGTCGGCACGATGCCAAGACAGATCAGGAGAGCCTTCCACCACGGCGCCCGTAGATGCAGAGCGGCCAAAGCGCCTATACCGAGGAAGAAGGAGAGGAACGACGGCTCGAGAAAGATGAAGGCGCTGGACCTATAGATATCCGACCCGAAGGTGATGGGGTTGGCCGTGTTGTAGGTGCTTGCCAGAAGTTCGGGAGGAAGCACCTGCCCTAGGAAGTCGCTATAGGGAACGCCTAGCATCTGGCTGCCTAGCTGCGCCAGACTGACGGCCGAGGCAACCAGCATCAAGCTGATGAAGAATCGGAGCACTTCGTCGGCACCGCACGTTCCCAGTTTTGGCCGGAAAGGGCTCACGCTGTACACCGATATCAATAACACCAGGGCTGGAACGGATATTGAGCCCCAACGCATTTGGTCTAGCCATGCGATCGTGCTGACGACTGCCGACAACCAAATGAAGGCCGTAAGACGATTCAGCCGCGGAGCCAGGTGTCCCGCTGCCACACCATAACCCGCCAGCGCAAGCAGGATTAACAGGGACAGGCTCAGCTGACCCACACCCGGGATGTCGACGGCGAGCCGCTGAGTCACCAGCAGGGCCAGCAGCCACGCCTTAACGAAGCGCGTCGCTCGCCTTGACGTGTCGGCGTCACTCCCCACGGCGCCCGTCACCCGTGACGCAGTGACACCGCCTCCACCGAGGCGCTCTACAGCAGACATTGGCCCGCGTCGTTCGGATCTCTGCGTCGTGGGAAGGCTTGAAGGTCGACGGCCTCTCTCGCACGAGCCACGCAGGGAGAGTGGGCAACCACCCCAGCAGCTTCCCGAACGTCCGGCCCGACCCGTGGCATCGGGATGCGCCTACGACCCCCTTCTCGTGACCCCGCACCGCTGGTGAGGAGCTCCACCAACCTAGGAACTGAGCAGCACTTCACCGCCACGAAGGGGTCGCGCGCGCAATAAGCGTCTTCAGAAACCCGAATCCCCAGCCGACGTGCATAGAGACAAGCGCCGGCGCCACGTAGGGGCGTGATGGCGGCGGCACCTTGGTGGCCACTGACGCTGTCCCCGTCAGGAGAAAGGCCGCATAGGGCGCCGCTAGGGCGAGCCCCATACTCGGCCTTCGGAGACCAGCAAGCAGGGCGGAGCCGAGCAACAGGACAAGCGCGGGTGGTCCCAGGTGTCGAAGCGATACAGACGCCGGGTGCAGCAATGCGACGTGAACCTTACCCCCGCCGTATCTCACGTACTGTCGCCAAAGATCCGGGATGTTTTGGCGACACTCCCAGTCCGCTACGATGGCCGGGTCGAAGACAATCGTTCCACCGTTCCGGACAACACGGAAGTCAAGCTCGAAGTCCTGATTGACCCTAAGACTCTCGTTCCAACCACCGAGCCGCCGGATAAAGTCAGTATCGTAGGCGCCGAATGGCACGTGAGTAACCGTCTGCAACCGGTCGCCATGGTGATACGTGGAGCCTCCTACCCCGAACTTCGAGTCCATCACTCGGGCGATGGCGATTCCCGCGCTAGTGCGGCCTATGCCCTGCTTCCTTCCACCTGCTGCCTGACAGGCGCCTGTGGAGAGGTGGCCAACAAGGCGGGCGATGTAGTCCCGGGGGATGGCGGCATGAGCGTCAACTCGGATGAACCAGCGGCCACGGGCCTCTTGCAGAGCCATGTTCAAGGACACGGGAATGATGCCGAGAGGGTTGGAGATGAGAGTCACGCGTGGGTCCCGCTCGCCGAAGCTCCTCACGACATCGACCGTCGCGTCGGTGGATGCACCATCTACGACGATGAGCTCGAAGTCTTCATACGACTGCCGCAGGATCGACTCGATGCAGGGCCCAATCGCTCGCTCTTCATTCTTTGCCGGCACCACCACGGTTACCAAAGGGGCGACACTTCCGCCGCGGGATGATGGCGAGCTGTGTGGCATTGCGTCCGTTACGTTACTCATGATTCCTTCGTCTTAGCGCGATTTCGGTTTCATATGCCAGCGGCCACTCCGCGAGCGGAAGGTGGCGCACTGCCGAAGTTCAGCCGTCCATGGCCAGCCTTGCGGGCGCACTACGTTGTTGCCCCTACCCTGGCCGGTGCACTACTCACCACACTGGCGGACGTCCGTGTCGGGTCATTCGCGCGATGGTCCGCCACTTGAGTCGCCTGCGAGTCGTCTCCATGGTCAGGCCCTCTATGGAGCCGCGAATATAGCTGGCAAGCGTGACAGGATGCCGCCACGACCGGGCGCATTGAAGCGCGGCCCATGAGGCGACGTACGCGACCCCGAACGGGATCGGCAAATTGCGTCGCGCAAGTAGCACGCGATTACGGCCATTCAGGCGGTAAGAGTCAGCGTGGCGTGTCACGGAAGTAAGCGGATGGGCGGCTGCAAGGTCACCGGCATAGTGGACGGTGTGTCCGGTGTCCCACACTCGCCATGCCAGCTCTGTACCTTCATGGGCGTACCAGAATTGGGCCGCCCATCCTCCCGCTTGATCAAAGACAGACCTGCGGAGTACCAGCGCCCCCTCCATCACGTAGAAGGCCACACTCGAGCGCGTTCGGTCCCCAACCCTCGATCGTGGAGTCCACCGGCGCGGCGGCTCCCCGCCGCCCAGTACGTCGATGCGGGGCTGGATCATTCCGAGCGTGGGATTCGCAGCGAAACGCTGTGCGGCCTGAAGGAGGAAGTCCTCTTCCGCAAGAATCTCGTCGTCATCGAGGAAGAGTAGAAACTCGCCCGTGACATGGGGTACTCCGGCATTACGCCCACCCGGGATGCCCAAGTTTTCGCGCAGGCCGACGCCCTTCACCCCGGCGGGGAGATCGACAGGCTCCCAGCCATTGCCAACGACCGCGATGTCCAGGGCGACTCCGCGCTGGGTAAGGACCGACTCCAACGCGGTGCGTAATTCCGAAGGACGGGTCCCCATCGTGAGGATGACTACGCCTACGGTGGGCAGAGAACGTGATTGACCCGGCTTGCACACGTCTACTTCCGCCAGCATGGGCGCTGACTCCGTGTGCGGTTGCGATTCAGCCCGCCGCGCGCTCGCGTCACTCATTGACAACCGCCTTTCGTCACCTGCTGCCGGTACTTCTCATCCGCATGGGAGTTCACTTGCCGACCGACATTCGACCGGCACCCCTTGCTCACCGGCCCTCATCACAACGCGTGCGCGGATCGACCTATCGCAGATTCTGCAAGTCACGGTAACAGCCCCGCGACTAGCGCATCCATGGCTTCTCACCCGTAAGGGCACCTTGGCCTTCGCGCGACCCGCGCTCATGCGCGTAGCGATCTGCTGACTTCCTCCAGCTACAGCGTCACCGAGGCTGTCGACTCTCGGAGCATGTGTCTGCCGGTGTAGTCGCCGGGGTCTGACCGTTGCCGCCGCTTGTCTGAGCGAGGGCCAGCTGAGCAGCCCTCGCTGACGCAACCCCCCCAAGCCTGCGACCGGCCGGCGACTGGCGAGGGCACGTGCGGTTGCGAGAAGGAGTCGCCCGCAAAGATCGGCCGCGCTGAAGCCGGTGTCGTCGCAACGACCTCCGGCAACGGGTCCATGGGCGCTACCCGGCACCGGCGGTCGAAGGACTAATTGTCCCGACAGGCGAAACCGACGTTCCGGCATGAGGCATTGCGGTGCCGGGGGAGGCATAGCCGGTAGCGTCCAGGACAGAGAGTCCAGTGCTCATCGACTATTTCCATAGAAGGGGACACTCGCTAGAAGTTTGCTCGGTAGGCTCCCGAGGACGCCGGCATGCCAGCCCCGCCGTAAAAGCGATAGTCGTCCCCGTTCGCGCGCAGAACGTTGAACAGGATCTCGTAGAGAATCTGCCCAGGGCCTGCGCCCGCATGCGCACCCAAGTACTGCCTAAATTGCTCGACATAAATGGCAGAGTCCCCCTGACTGGGAACGCTAGCCCACTCAGGAATGGCGAGAGGCAGGCCCACCTCTCGCGCAAACTCTAGGTGCTGCGCAAGCCCCTTCGGCGCCCCAAAACTATCAACGGCGTGCAGGGAGGAGGTCCACCCTTCTGCGGTGTCGACGTACGGCCACTGGTTGTAGTAGTCAACACCCATGACATCAACATAATCGCTCCCCGGAAAGGTGACGCGCCAGTCGATGCCTGTGCCTATCGACTCTCGATTCACGCAGAAGACGAGCTTGGCCGCCGGGAAGACCTCCTGCTGGATAGCCCGAAACCTGCGCCATGCGGCGATAAACTCCTCAGAGTCGCCTGCATCCACTGCCCACGGATACCAGTTGGAATTCATCTCGTGGGCGAATCGGATATAGAGGGTGCCTTCGCGCTTACCCCAGAGTCGCCGCAGGTCCTCAAGCGCATTTCGCCAGCGAGTGTCATAGGCTCCCGTCGAGGCGGCCTCCCATGTCTCACCATCATCTATAGCGCCGATAGCAATATCCAAGTTTCCATTCCAGGCGCCATATTGCTCAACAGATTTAAGCGGCCAAAGGTTGCGCTGTCCTGCATTGCTATCCGCCCACGTACCAGCGATTTCGACCGCAGACCCTCGCCAGGCAGCGAAATCTCCGGACGAGACGCCGAAGCCTGCTGCGCCCGATAGCCACCCCGGCGTCGAGTCCGAGGTCCCGTCAGCGGTGGCGCCTGTGTCACCCTGTAAGGCAGGGGGGGGCCCTTGCGGTCGATCCGGGACGGAAGGAATTCCATCCAAGGCGCCCCCCGCAGTCGCCCATGCCTCACTGAGCTCTACTGGCACTTCACGATCTGGTGAGTACTCGTCTATCGCACCGTCATCCGAGGCGCGCTGCCGTTGCTCTACGGAGCCAGGCCGCTCGTCGTGCAGCACGACGCCACTAGGCTTAGTCCCTTCGGGAGTCTTGGGTCCCGACGCCGCGATGGATTCCCCGACATCCACATGTCGGCCGGCGGCGCTGCCGTGCGGTCCCTCGCTCGCAATCTCAGTCGACACAACAATGCAGCTGCCAACGATCACAACGGCGATGGCGGCGGTCCAGCAGCGATGTGTCAAATCCAGTCCTTCGCTCACGATTTGGCCGCCGGATGCGTGGTTGCGCGGCCTCCTGTGCATTCGCTGCAGGTGGACGCCAGCGTCCTCGTGCCCACCGTTCCACGCTGCGGGGACTCGGCGGGTGACCAATGTTGCGCGAGTGTCCGCTGTGCCCATCGGTGACATCGATACATGAGCCGATCCTTGGGCAGTAATGGTGCACAGCCGCCACCCGGCCGCACAGGGTGCGAATAGCATCGCATCGGTCGCGCCGCTTAAAGCCCGACGCACCGCGGCTTGTAACGGGAGTGCCTCGTAGCGCGACACGGTATGCGAACAGCGTCCATCAGCCCTAGTCGCTTCTATGCTTCGTGGCATGCCCTGTCCCTCTTGTGGGGCGACGGCCACGCGCACGCAGATCCTCCCCGGCTACTGGCGGTGCGACGCCGACGTCCGCATCGACCACCTCGTCCCCGCCGGCGCGGAGCCCACGGCAGTTCCGTCACCGGTCGAAACCCGTCGCTGCGGCACCGTCTACATCCAGACCCGCGACGACGACGCCACCGCCACCTGCCGCTGCGGCGAGCCCGCCATCGGTGAGTGCACCGAGTGCACCCGCGCCGTCTGCGCCGACCACTCCGACCTGTGGCAGGGCTGGCGGGTGTGCGACCGCGACCTGGCCAACGCCCGGCTGCGCGCCCGCGCGGCCGCCGCCGCCGAGGAGAAGCGCCGCGAGGAGGAGGCCGCCGCCGCGGAGGCAGAGCGGCTGCGCCAGCGGACCACGTTGCTCGAGCTCGCCGACGAGGACGCCCTCTGGCTCCTCTACGCCCGCGACGAGCAGCGCACCGAGCAGGAGGTCCGCTCCGCCGTCCACGTGCTGCGCCGGCTCACCGCCGCGCAGTTCACCGATGTCTGCCTCTACCTGCTCCCCTACGCGCGCGAGCCCGAGACCCGGCGCACCGGCCTCACCCGGCTGACCGGCTGGGCCTTCGAGGGGCCCGACTACCACGGCCGCTCGTGGTTCCTGACCCGCAAGGGCGAGTGGCACCGCGGCGGCGCCTTCGGCGACGAGCAGCGCCGCCGGTGGAAGGACGTGCGCTTCGACGACGTCGAGAAGCGCGCCGTCATCGACGAGCTGGCCTGGCAGCAGTCGATCGACAGCCGCCTCCGCTGACCTCCACGCCGGGCCGGCGCAGCGGCGGGGTCAGGGCCGCTGCGCCGTTCCGTCGACCTCCTGGGCCGGGCTGACCACCCCCGTGCTGGTCAGCCGGGCCGAGGGGCGAGGACGGCGTGCGCACTCCGGACCCCGCCATGCGGTACCGCTTCGTACTAAACCCGTGCGGCGCCGCCGCGGCAACGGAGGCGAGGTGCAAGCCGCCCGCAGATTGAGCGCAGCACCACCTGCGCACGGCTGCGCGGGGTCGCTGCCCCGCTGCGCTAGGTTGCCCGGCAAGCAGTTGCGAGCACGGGGGGTACCGATGAGCGGATCGACGGACGAGGCGCGGGAGCCTGCGACCACCCCGGCCTTCGACCCCTTCGTGGCGCAGGTCGGCTGGCTGATCGCGGCGGCGGGCGGGAAGGAACAGCTCGTCACACGCTCCGGCGGGCTGGTGAGTGCCCGCACGCTCGACAACTGGATGGCCGGCAGCTACCCGCGCACCAAGGTGACCGGCGCCGTCCGCGAGCTGGACACGTGGGCGCGGGCCGAGATGCCCGGGTACCCGGAGGCGGCCGGGGTGCCGGCTCTCGTCGAGTCCTGCGGCCCCTACCGCGGCGCCTCGGCCGTCCCCGTGGCGGCGCCCGCCCCGGCCGAGGACGTCGCTGCCGACCGCACCGGGCCGGCGCCCCGCCGACGCCGGCCGCCTGCCTGGGCGCTCATGGCCGCCGCCCTCGTCCTGGTCGCCGTCCTCTCCTCCGCGCTCACCGTCCTCGTGATCGGCGACCGCGGCCCCGCGGCGTCGGCGGCGGACCCGACCGCTGCCGCCAACAGCCTGGTGGACGTGCCGCTGCCCAGCACCGGCGACGGCACGCCCGTCGAGGAGGAGGCCGGCAGCATCGGCGCCAACACGTTCGCCGATCCGCGCACGTTGTCGGGGCGAGGCGCACCCATCCCGCCGCACACCACGATCCTGGTGCGCTGCCGCTACTACGCGCCGAGCGTGCCCAGCGTCAGCCCCGACGGCTTCTGGTACCTGATCGAGACCGAGCCCTGGAACGGGCTCTGGACGCCGGCCAACTCCTACATGAACGGCGATCCGCCCGGCGGCCCGTACCTCCACAACACCGACTTCGCCGTCCCCGTCTGCCAGTGACGGCACAGGCCGCGCGGCACAGGAGGCACGCGACCTCCCGGAGGATCCGGGTCGCCCGGCCGGGCTCCTAGGATCGGCTCCAGCGGGTGCCCGCGCACACCTGCCGGGCACCCCCGGGCGCGGACGACTGCAGGAGGGGGTGCCGGTGCTCTCTCCTGGCCGCCGGACGGCGGTGCCGTTCCTCGTCGGCGTCGTCGCGCTGACCGTCGCGATCGGAGTGGTCGCCGCAGTGCGCTCGTCAGATGAGCCCGAGCGGGGAGCCGCGGTGGATCCCCTCCCCCGGGCGGTCGTCGCCGAGTACTGGCGTGCCGACGGCTCGCCCCGGCTGACCACGGCCAGCGAACGCGTCACCGTCTTCTTCCTCGCCTTCGCCACCAGCGCGCAGCCCGGCACCGGCCGGCTCGAGTTCGACCCCGACCAGGGCAGCGGCGTCACCCCCGAGCAGCTGCGCGCCGACATCGCGGCCGTGCAGGCCCGCGGCGCCGCGGTCCTGCTCTCCGTCGGCGGCGCAGAGGACGGCGGGATCGTCGTGCGCACCGACGAGCAGGTCGACGAGGTCGTCAGCAGCATCGAGCGGATCTGCGACACCTACGGCTGCGACGGCGTCGACTGGGACCTCGAGCAGGGCGGCGCCGGCACCGACCTGCCGGCCCTGGTCAGCGCCAGCGCCCGGCTCAAGGCGAGCCGGGGAGCCGACTTCGCCGTCACCGTCTCCGCCGAGCCGGGCCTGCGCCTGTACGAGGACTTCGCCCTGGCCGAGGGCGAGGCCACAGTGGACGGCCGCACGTGGCGCGGCCGGGTCTGCGACCTCTACGGTCCCCAGTTCTACGACTTCGCACAGACCGCAGCAGAGCGCCGGGCCGACATCGTGGCCACGGCGCGACGGCTGGCCGACCGCGGCCTGGAGCCGTCCCGGTTCGCGATCGGCACCACCTACGCCGGCTCCGCGCTCGGCGACCCGGGGCAGATGCCGGTCGAGGAGTACCTCGCCGCCTACCGCGCCCTCGCCGACGCCGGCCTCCGCGTGCGGGGCGCCTACGTGTGGGACATGACGATCGAGAGCGCGGAGGGCTACCCGTTCGCCGAGGCCTTCGGCGCCGAGCTCGGCACCTGAACCGCGGTCGGCCCGGGCTCGAGCATCCGGCCGGTCGCATCGGGCCGCACCTCGGTGGTGGCGCAGAGCCCGCGCTCGTTCATCGCGTCGACGATCGGCTGCAGGGCCTCGATCGAGTTGAGCGTCGCCTGCCCCAGGCCGTCGTGCATGGTGATGATCGAGCCGTCCCGCATCGGCCCGACGACGTTGGCTGCGATCTCCTCGGCGGAGATCCCCTCGGTGTCGTGCGAGTCGACCAGGTTGTCGCTCGCGTCGCGGCCGAAGGACATGACCAGCCGCAGCCCGAGCGCCTGCGCGACGTCGTCCACCTGCTGGTTCACCGCCCCGTACGGCGGCCGGTAGAGGTCGGGCACCGGAGCGCCCTCGGCCACCAGCAGCTCGTTGGCCCGACGCAGCTCCTCGCGGATCTGCGCGTCGCCCCACGGCGCCACCTGCTCGCCGGAGGGCAGCTCCCCGGTGGTGAGGTTCGCGTGCGACTGGGTGTGGTTGCCCAGGACGTGCCCCTCGGCGACGGCCCGCCGGACGAGCTCCCCCCGGCCCTCGATGTTGTGCCCGCTCCAGAAGAAGACGGCGGGAAGGCCCAGGTCGCGCAGCCGGTCCAGCAGCTCATCGGTGTGCTGCCGCGGGCCGTCGTCGAAGCTGAGGACGACGTACCCGCCGGAGCAGTCGCTGGTGAGGGGGCGGAGCTCCACCGGCTCACCCGCCGACGCCGGTGCGGCCGACGCCACCCCGCTCCCCGACACGTCCGAGACCACCCGGTAGCCGGTGAAGGTCAGCCCCAGCACGACCGCCAGCGCGACCAGCAGCATCCGCCGCCGGCGGCTCACCGGGCCACCTGCCGGTAGAGCAGCCAGACGTCGGCGTCGGCGACGCCCGAGGCGGGGATGGCCGCCACCAGCTCGTAGTCGGTGTAGTTGTCGTGCAGCGCCGTGAGGATGACCTCCTCCATGGCGTCCTCGGCCGGCGAGCCGGTGCTGGCCGAGTGCAGGACGATCGCCTCGTACTCGAGGTCCTCGATGGCCACCCGCACGGCGTCCTCGCCGCGGGCGTAGAGGCCGTAGGTGTCGGCCCACTGCACCGCCGGCTGGTCGAACGTGTAGAACTCGAGCGCCTCCGCGGCGGTGCCGCTGGCCAAGTAGGACCCCGCGGCGGGGTCGGCGAGGATCTCGGCGACGACCGGCCGGACGTCCGGCCAGGCCGCGTAGACCGCCCCCGACCGGGAGAAGCCGAACAGCACCAGCACGGGCAGGATCAGCAGCACCGGCCCCAGCCGCCACGTGCCCCGCGACAGCCGGTTCAGCGCGAGGCCGGCCAGCGGCGCCAGGAACAGGGCCGAGTACGCCAGGTTGCGGTCGAACGCCACCGCCGAGCCCGTCCACAGCTGCGCGGCCGGGATCAGAGCGCTCCCGGCGAGCAGCGCCGCGGCCAGCACCGCGTTGGTCCTGCCCGTGCCGGCGAGCCGCACCGCACCGGCGCCGGCGAGCAGCACGAGGACGCCGATGTCGAGCACCACCCAGCCGACCAGCCCCGTCCACGGGTGCGGGCTGAGCGGCACGTTGCCGAGGAGGTCGGTCCACGCCCGCGTGCCAGGCCCCGCCCCGAGCAGGTGGACCACGCCCGTCAGGAGCACCGCCGTGCCGCCGACGAGAGCCGTCCGGCGGAGCGCACCGGCACCGGCCAGGGCCGCCCCCGCGACGAGGACGAGCGGAACGAGGAGGGCGGTGGAGTGCAGGAGGACCGGCACCAGGGCGAGCAGGGCGCCGGCTCCCAGCGCCGATGCGGCTCCGCCGCGCGCCGCGATCGCCCAGAGGGCGGCCGCCAGGCCGGCCAGCGCCACCGCGTCCGCCGTCCCGAGCCCGGCGACGAACACCACCGGCGCGCTCAGCGCGAAGGCGACCGCCGTCAGGACGCCCGCCCGGTGCGGGAAGCGCGCCGCGACCGCACCCGACAGCAGCACCATCGCGGCGACCACGCAGGCCAGCCCGAACGCGCGGACGAGGAGCAGCCCGCCGACGCTGTCCAGCGCGGCGGCCAGCACGGGGTAGAGGAAGGGAGCGCCCGGCAGCGCCTCGACGGGCACGCCGGCCGGTGCCTGCGCGATCCACTGCCCGATGACGTCCCGGCCGGTGGTGACGGCGAGCGCCTCGTCGGCCGAGGCGCCGTTGCGCAGCCGCAGCGCCAGGACGGCGAGCACGACCGCCGTCAGGACCAGCGGCAGCCGGGCGATCCACCGGCGGCTCGCCGGGCGGACCAGGCGTGCGGGGAGTGCCAGCAGCAGCGCGTCGTGCCAGTGCGGTGCCCGGTAGGCCCCTGTGGGCGCGGCGGAGGTGACGGTCATCGCCGCCCCTCCTCGCGCGCCGGCAGGGTGTCGTCGCGGTCGTTCTTCGGGAGGATGCGTCGCACCGCCAGGGAGAGCATCAGGACCGTGACCGCCGTCAGGACGGCGGTGGCGCCCATGAACCCGTCGTGGCTCACCTGCTCCAGGAGAGCGGGGAATCCGGTGTCCATCAGGTGATCCACTCGGGCTCGGCGCCGTGCAGCGCGCGGGACAGCGCCTGCCAGTTCACGACCGCCTGGGCCATGTCGTAGACGACCATCGGGAGCAGGAACGCCGCGTAGACGCGGCCTCGCCGGCCCGCCTTCCACGACGCGAGCACCTGGTCGAGGACGAAGACGGGGATGATCACCAGCCAGATCAGGTGCAGCGACGGCTCCTCGAGGGCCAGCGCGTAGGACCAGGCCGCGACCATGAGCAGCGGCACGAGGCTGCGGAAGTACGTCCACGCCTGGACCAGCCACGCCTTGCGGGTGTGCTCGACGAAGCCGTACGTCATGAGCGTCTCGAGCGTGCCCCGCTGCCAGCGCAGCCGCTGGGTCCTCCACTCCGACCAGGTCGGCATGATGTCGGTGACCACCGTGCAGTCCGGCGCGCACCGGGGGTCGTACCCGAGCCGCTGCAGCGCGACGGTCAGCTCGTAGTCCTCGGTGAGCGACGTCTCGTGGTAGACCTGCCCCGGCACACCGGGCAGCAGGGCGGAGCCGCGGGCGGCGGCCACGGCCCGCAGCGCCTCGGCGGTGAACATGGTGGCCGCCCCGGAGAGCACGTGGATCCGGCCCGCGCGGCGGTGCACCGTCCGCAGGCCCTGGGCGTACTCGATCTTCTGCAGCAGGCCGATCCGCGACGGGTGGTCGGCGGCCTCGTAGGAGCCGCTGATGCCACCGCGCTGCCGGTAGGCCTCGAAGTACCGCATCCCGCGCTCGATGAAGTCGGGGCTCAGCCGGCTGTCCGCGTCCATCGACAGGACGACGTCGTCGGGCTCCAGCGCCGCCAGGACCAGCGCCAGCCCCTGGTTCAGCGCGCCCGCCTTCTTGGCGCTGTTGCCCCGGGTCTCCAGCACGTCGACGCCCAGCGCCCGGGCGATCTCGACCGTGCCGTCCGTGCAGTTGTCGGCCGCGACGAGGATGCGCTGCGGCGGCATGGTCTGCCGACGGAGACTCGCGATCGTCTGCGCGATGCCGACTTCCTCGTTGTGCGCCGGGATGACCGCGGTGACCCGCGCCTGCCGGCGATGGGCGCCCCTGCCGGGCTCCGGCGCCGTGCGCGGGATCTCGGCCGGCGCCAGCACCGCGGCGTTGGACTCGAAGCGGTACTGCCGGGGGACCTCCGGAGCGAACGCCGTGCGCGCCCCCGCGGCGGGGCCGCGGTCGTCCACAGGACGCGCGTGAGCGCCCTCGATTCCTGCAGTTCCCACCGGATCCCCCCGATTGCCGCGAGCGACCCGGCGAGTGCGCCTCGGGCTCACGGATCTTCATCCCGCATGTTCCTGCTCATCGCGGCAACGATGAGCAGGCGCCGAAAACGTATGCCGTGGGAGGGTCGCCGGGAAAGGCTTTACCGGTACGATCTTTGTGCGCTCAACTGACTACGGTGAGTCATCAGAGGTCTGCGGCCGCGGCCCTGTGACGTGCACGTTCGACCGTGGGCCGAACTGTACGGGTCCGGGCGCCGTCACTCTGAGTTTCCGCCGCACAGCCCTTTCGGTCGCATTTGTCGCGAGCTCCCCGCGCATTCGTCCAGCCATTCTCCCCAGCAATCTCTCCACCCTCGCGGAGCACCCGTTCGGGCACGCCCACCCGCTCGGCCGGTGCACCCGCCCCGCGGAGAACTGGCTGGTAGGGGCGGTGGTGCGGAGACGTGCCGGCTGGTCCGAGGTGGCTCGACCGCGAGATCCCAGGGTGTGCGCGAACCTCCAACCGCGGTGGAGTGCGGTGCTAATGCAGCGGCACGGCGCATATGCAGGTGCAAACGAACAAGTTGTGGCCCACCGATCTGGTGGACGGCGTGCGGAGCCGGACGACCCGCCACCGACGGCCTCGCCCGCCCCACCTCGGCGCACCGCCCGGAGAGGGCCGGGCGTCTACCACGAGCCGTGATCCGATCGGCCGTGCGACATCGCGGTGTGGCGCAGATCACGCAGGGCTGCTGAGACGGCACCCCCCGGTCGAGCGACTCCGCCGGCAGCCCGGGCGCCTGGCGCTGCTCCTGCGCTATGCCGCCCGGGGGAGCAGACGGAGGCGGGCCAGGAAGCCGGTGGCCCTCGCCGGCACCTCGCCCGACGACCGGGCGCCGGTGGCGGCGACGGCCTCGGCGACGACCGCGTCGTCGATGGCATCCACCGCCGCGTCCCCGCCGTCGACCCACTCCACCGGCCGGAGTCGGGAAGGCGCCACGGGAGGCAGGCGGTGGACGTCGGCCGGTCCGTACGCGGACGGCGGCGCGGCATGGCGGCCGTAGCTCTCGGCGTCTGAACCGCGGCGGACGACCGTGGCGCTCATCGCCTCCGGGTCGAGAGCCACCGTCCACGGCAGTACCGCTGCATGCTCGTTCGATCGCCCCACACATACCTGATCGGCAGCCGGGGTTGCGTTCGTGACGGTGCCCGGTCGAGCGCGCGGGGCTCCCCCCTCCGGGTGATCCGGGCCCCGGACCGGTGAACTCCCGCCGCCTCGCGGCCGATGCCCCTGCCATGCACCAGCCAGACCAGGACGCTGCCACGCGGCGGCGCCCCGGCCGCGCGCTGCTCCTGACCATCGGGCTGGTCGCGCTCTTCGCCACCGGCATCGGGCCTCGCCCGGCCGGCGCGGCGTGGGACCGGACCTACGACGTCGTCCTCTACAACCTGCCGTACCTCGCGGCCGCGGCCGTGTGCGTCATCGCGGCCCGGCGGGTGCGGACGGAACGGATCGCCTGGGCCACGCTCGCCGTCGCCCTGGTCCTGGGCGCGCTCGGCAACGTGCTGCGCGTGCTCTCCTCCGGCCTGGAGGGCAACGAACCGTCGTCCACCCTCTCGCACGCGGTCATGCTGGTGGCCTACCTGGCCATGTACGTGCCGGTCGTCGTGCTGATCCGCACGCGGGTGCCGCGCTTCCACCCCAGCATGTGGCTCGACGGCGTGGTCGCCGCGCTCGGCAGCCTGGCCGCCGGCGTCGCCTTCCTGCTGGGCCCCTACCTCCTCGTCGAGCCCGGCCGGACGCCGGTGGCGGCCGTCGACCTCGCGGCACCGACCACGACGATCCTGCTCATCGCCGTGGTCATGGCCGTCGGCGGCATCCTCGGCGTGCGCCTCGACCGCACGTTCGTGCTGCTCGGCGCGGCGCTGAGCCTGATCTGCCTGTCCGACCTCGTCCTGTTCGGCCTCAAGGTGCGCGGCACCTACGTCGACGGCGGGCCGCTGGAACTCGGCTGGCTCGCCTCCGTCGTCCTGGCCGCCGCGGCCGCCGAGAACGCGGTCGAGCCACCCCGCCGCCTCGGCAGCGGGGGCACCCGCACCGGCTGGCGGCTGATCGCCGTGCCGCTCGCCTGCCTGGTCGCCAGCCTCGTCGTGCTCAGCCCCTGGTCGCAGCCCGTGCCCGACATCGCCGGCTGGCTGGCCATCGGGTGCGTGCTCGCCGGCGTCCTCCGCATCGCCGTCACCTTCCGCGAGGTCCGCGGGTACAACCAGGTCAAGCTCGAGTCCCGCACCGACGAGCTCACCGGGCTCGCCAACCGCCGGGCACTGCTCGAGCATGCCCAGCGCGTCGTCACCGCCGCTTCTCCCGAGCGGCCCGCCGCCCTCCTGCTGCTCGACCTGGACGGGTTCAAGGAGATCAACGACAGCCTCGGCCACACCGCCGGCGACGACCTGCTCCGCCAGATCGGCCCCCGCCTGCGCGGCTCGCTGCGGGCCGGCGACCTCCTGGCCCGGCTCGGTGGTGACGAGTTCGCCGTCCTCATGCCCGCCGCGGGGCTGGCCGAGGCCCGGGCGCTCGCCGAGCGGCTGCGCGACCTGCTGCTCGCACCGTTCACGGTGACCGACGTGCGGCTGCACGTCGGCGTGAGCATCGGCGTCACGACCACGCCGGCCCCGGCGGCGACCGTCGAGGAGCTGCTGCAGTGCGCCGACGTCGCCATGTACAGCGCCAAGCGCGCCCGCGAGGGCGTGCACGTCTACGTGCCCGACCCCGTCACCGGCACCGCCGGCAGCGACCGCCTGCGCACCATGGAGGAGCTGCGGACCGCCCTCGACGGGGACGAGATCTGCGTCTTCCTGCAGCCGCAGGTGGACCTGCGCGACGGCCGGATCGTGGGCGCCGAGGCGCTGGTCCGGTGGAACCACCCCACCCGTGGGCTGCTCTCGCCCGCCCACCTGCTGCCGGCGGCCGAGCAGGCCGGGCTCCTGCGGCCGCTGACCGACCGGGTGCTCGAACTGGCGCTCGCCGCGACCGCCCGCTGGTGGCCCGGGCGCGAGGTGCCGGTGTCGGTGAACCTGTCGGCGGCGAACGTCACCGACCTCGACCTGGCCGGCAAGGTCGCCGCCGCGCTGCACCGGCACGGCCTGCCCGCGCGGGCGCTCACGCTGGAGCTCGTCGAGGACACCCTCATGGCCGATCCCGAGCGCGGCCGCACGGTGCTCGCCGACCTGCGCGCCTCGGGCGTGCGCACGTCGATCGACGACTACGGCACGGGGTACAGCTCGCTGGCCTACCTGCGGCACCTCCCGGCCGACGAGCTCAAGCTCGATCGCAGCCTGACCGCCGACGTCGACCGCGACCCGCGGGCGGCGGCCATCGTGCAGAGCACCGTCGCGCTGGCCCACGCCCTCGGCCTCAGCCTGGTGGCCGAGGGGGTCGAGACCCTGGCGACGAGCGCTACGCTCGCCCGCCTCGGGTGCGACGTCGCGCAGGGGTACGCCCTCGCGCGCCCGATGCCGGTCGAGGACTTCCTGGAGTGGCTGGCCGCCTCCGACTCCGGGCTCGTCGACGCGGCGCTGATCCCGCAGCTCAGCCGGTGGTCGGCCCCCGGCTGACTCCGCGGGGTGAGGAGGACACCACGGGGTGACGCGCGACCGGGCGACACGCCGACCGTGATCACCACGCAGCGTTGCGGTTTGTGGACTATGAGCGGGTGACGCCGCCTTCCACCGCCCCTGACCTGCTCCCTTCCCCCGTCGCCTGGCGCGACCTCGCCCCGGAGATCCTCCGGCAGCGACTGGTGATCGAGGGTTACCCGGCCGCGCCCGTGGACGACGCCCAGATCCGCACGTACCTCTCGGCCCTCTCCCGCGAGGTGGACATGGTCCAGCTCCTCGAGCCGGTGACGCACCGCTCCGACCTCTACGGCTGGGCCGGCTGGATCCACTGGGAGACGTCGGGCGCGCACTTCTACGCCTGGGAGCAGCCGCGGCTGTTCTTCTCCGTCGACATCTACACGTGCAAGGCGTTCGACCCGGACGTCGCCGTGGCGTTCACCGCCGATTTCTTCGCCGCCGGCACCGTCGTCGCGAAGTCCTTCTGACATGGCCCTCCGACTGCTGGTGGCGCACACCCCCGCCGAACGCGATGCCGCACGACAGGTCGAGGCCGACGTCTTCCTGCAGGCGTTCGGCAACACGCCGGAGCTCATGGAGCAGGAGTACGGCGGCTACGAGGCGCGGTCGCGGTTCGTCGCGGTGATCGACGACGAGAGCGGCACCGCCCTGGGTACCGCGCGGCTGATCACCGCCGACGCGAGCCCGGTGAAGACCCTGGTCGACATCGCGGGTCCGCCGTGGCACCTCCCCGTGGCCGAGAGCCTGGGCGCCGTCGGGCTCGCGCCCGGGACGGTGTGGGACGTGGCGAGCCTCGCCGTGGACCCCCGGTACCGCGCCGGCGCCGCGGGCGCCGAGGTCAGCGTCGCGCTGTGCCACGGCATCTGGCGGTACGCGCGCAACTGCGGGATCCCGGGCATGGTCACCATCCTCGACGACCGGGTGCACCGGCTGGTGCGCGCGATGGGCCTGCCCTGGCACGCGATGGCGGGCGCGACGTCCCGGCCCTACCTGGGCTCCCCCGCCAGCACCCCGTGCGTCTTCGTCGTGGCGACGGCGGAGGCCGAGGTGTACGGGGCCCGCCCGGACCTGGCCCCGGCGCTCGACCACGGCGTGTTCCGCTCGATCACGGTCGACCCGGCCGACCTGGCGGCGACCCGCGGCGTCCTCGTCGAGGCGGCCGAGCCGGCGCTCCCGGAGCAGCCCCGCCGGGACACCACCGGGTGGCGGCCGCCGACGGCCCGCCGCGAGAGCGCGCCCCTCAGGTAGGCCGGCGGCCCGCGCCCCTGGCTCGCGGGGCAGGACCGCTGTTCCGCGGACAGTAGGTCTCTGCCCCGCCCAGGTGGGCAGAGAGCGACTGCCCGGACATGCGGCCATGACCGGTGGGCCCGCCGGTCAGACGGGAAGGCTCACAGGGCTCCGCGAACCCGACCGGCGCGTACCCCGGAGGACGACGTGCTGTCCGGCTCCCGGCGTGGCGCGGCCGCCACGCCGCCGGACCACGGCCGGCATCCCCGAACCGCTACTCGATGGGGCCCACGCGGCAGTACCGTTCCGGAACTGCGTCGCAGCTCATGAACGGGGGGTCCCATGTCGCCCACGCCTCACCCCGAGCCGCTCCCACCCGGGTGGGTGACGCCCGGACCACCGGGGCCACCGCCCGGACATCCGCCCAACACCACGGCCGGATTCCCGCCGGGCGCCACGGCCGGATTCTCGCCGGGCGCCACGGCCGGGTTCCCGCCCTTCCCGCCGCCCGGTTTCCCGCCCGGCCCACCCGCCGGGGTCGCGCCCTACGGCTA
The DNA here is from genome assembly GCF_054050795.1 of Blastococcus sp. SYSU DS1024. Classification (NCBI taxonomy): domain Bacteria; kingdom Bacillati; phylum Actinomycetota; class Actinomycetes; order Geodermatophilales; family Geodermatophilaceae; genus Blastococcus; species Blastococcus sp. SYSU DS1024. The sequence goes on along the minus strand of NZ_JBJHAA010000006.1, from coordinate 113,283 downwards.
CGTGCCGCAGCCGGCGGCCGTCGTCACCGCCAAGACACCGGGGATCGCGGTCCTGCTGTCCCTGCTGTGGATGGGTGCGGGTCATCTCTACGCCGGACGGATCGGGCCCGGCATCGGCTTCATGACCACCGGCTTCTTCCTCTGGATCCTCTGGTTCATACCGCTGATCGGCTGGGTCGTCGCACCGCTGCTCTGGCTGCCGCTGTTCATCGTCGCTGCCTGCACGGCCGCCAACGCGGCCCGAGAGCACAACGCGCGCTGGGGTGTCGCCCGGCTCTGACCAGGGCAGGACGTGTTCCTCGGGCATCGCTCTCTGCCCCGCCCAGGTGGGCAGAGAGCGACTGCCCGGACCTGGGGACAGCAGCCGTCCGCCGGCCGGTCAGGCGGGAAGGGCCACCGGGTCCAGCGCGATCACGACCTGACCCGGGCCGGGATCATCTCCCGGACGGCGGCCGCCACCATGTCCGCGGCGGCCGCCGTCAGGTGGGTCTCGTCCGTGCGCAGCAGCACGGAGCCGGCGAAGGCGGGGCAGCGGCCGTCCGCGCAGAACATCTCCCGGGTCTCCACGTAGGTCACGTCCGCACCCGCCTCCTGCAGCGCCTCGACGGCGGCCTGCTCGGCCTCGGCCTTGTCCAGGAAGCCGCGGCTGATCGCCCTGACGCAGTCCTCCGGGCCACCCAGCCGGCCGCCGCACTCGCGGGGGTCGGCACCCAGCGGCGGGTTGCCCAGGACCACCACGGAGCCGACCAGCGGCATCACGGTCTCGAGGGTCGACTCCAGGCCGCGCCGCCACTCGTCGATGGCGGCGTCGCTGTCGCCGTCGCTACCGCTCCCGCTGACGAAGTTGCCGAAGTACCCCTGCCCGGCCGAGAGGACCAGCACGTCGGGCGCCGTCTCCTCGATGAACTGCAGCGTGCGCTCCCGCGCGGCCGCGCACTCCTCCGGGAAGTCGGGCCCCTCGGTCGGCGGGGCCACGGCGACGTCGACGAACGGGCAGCTGGCGTAGCCGAGCGCGAGCACCTGCCAGTCGTCGCCCTCGAACACCGCCCTGACCGTGGGCCCCCAGCTCATCGCGACCGAGTCGCCGATCAGGAGCGCCGTCTTCGCCGCGTCCTCCGGCCCGTGCCGGCAGACCAGGGGGTCATCTCCGGCGGCCACCGTGTTCCGGCACCCCGGTGCCGTGGTGCCCATCTCCACCGGCTGCTGGGCGGGCCCCAGCCCGTCGAGGGAGGGCGTGAGGTCGGCCGGCCAGGACTCGGCGGAGAGCGCCTCCTCCACCTGCTCCTCGAGCTGGGCCGCGGTAGGCCGTTCCCCGGTGGCGGCGGCGGAGGGGGCCGGGTCCGCGCCGGCGGTGTCGGCGCCTCGGAGCCACGCCGGCCCCCAGAACTGGGCCGCGCCCACCACGAACAGCACCCCGGCCACGGCGACGGGCAGCAGGATCCCCGTGCCGGGGCGTCGCTCCCACCCCGAGACGTAGCGGGGGCGGGCGCGGAGGGCCAGCACGGGCTGCTCGACCCACCGGTAGGAGGCGGCGGACAGGAGCACCGTGAGGGCCACGAGCCCCACCTGCACGGCGAAGGAGCTGCCGAGCGCGGCGACCCCGAACACCACCACCGGGAAGTGCCACAGGTAGATCGAGTACGACCACTGGCCGAGCCTTCGCGCCACCGGGTTGGTCAGCAGGGCGGTGGCCGGGGACGGGGGCGGGTCGGCCAGCAGCACCATCGCCGCGCCGAGCACCGGCACCAGCACCCACGGGAAGGGGAACGGCGAGGACGGCGAGATCACCACGGCGGAGCCGAGGATCGCCACGAGCCCGCCGAGGCTCAGCCCCGCACGGAACCGGTCGGCGACGGCCACCCGACCGGCGACGACGGCGACGAGCGCCCCGATCAGCAGTTCGCACGCGCGCGCCAGGGTGTCGAAGTAGGCGGCCGTCGGGGCGGTGCTCGTCCGGTAGGCCGCCCACGCCAGCGAGACGGCGATCCCCGCGGTGATGAACCAGACCAGCCGCTCCGGCCGGCGGCGGAGGTCGAGCAGCCGGAAGCCGGCGAGCAGGAGCAGCGGCCAGAGCGCGTAGAACTGCTCCTCGATCGACAGCGACCAGTAGTGCTGCACCGGCGAGATCGGCCCCTGGGCCTGCAGGTAGTCGGCCCCGACGGCCACCAGGTGCCAGTTCTCGACGAACAGCGCCGCGGCCAGCGCGTCGACCGCGGTCTGGTTCGCCCGCGGCAGGAACCAGAGGGCGTACCCGACCGCCACGGTCACCGCCAGCACGACCATGGCCGCGGGCAGGATCCGCTTGGCGCGCCGGAGGTAGAAGTCGCGGAAGGAGATGCTGCCCTTCGACGCGAGCTCGCGGAGGAGCAGCGCGGTGATCAGGTACCCGGAGATGACGAAGAAGACGTCGACGCCGATGAACCCGCCGTGGGGCCAGCCGAGGATGTGGTCGGCGACGACCAGCGCCACCGCCACGGCCCGCAGCCCCTGGATGTCGGCGCGGAAGCGCAGCGGACCGCCGGGCGGCCGCGGCGTGGTCCTGGTCGCCGCCTGATCTACGCCCGACATGGGCACGAACGTACTGGCGCCGGCGAGTCGCCGGGGTCACGCCCCCCCCCACGATTCCCCAGGCCGGGTGGATCCCCGTCCCCAGGCCGGGTGGATCCCGGCGGCGCACCGGCCGGCGCCCCGCACCACGGCACTGCCGCACCCGGCCAGCTGACCGGGTGCGGCCCCCGACCGCCGCCGGTCAGCGGGTGGTCGTGTCGGCGTGCTCCTGCTGCCGGGCGGCGAGCCGCTCCTTCTGCGGGACGACGACGTACTTCGGGTCCTTGGTGCTGGCGATGCCGGCCTCGAAGACGCCGAACCGGGTGAGCAGCGAGCCGGCCGCCAGCAGCGTGCCCGAGGCGACCGCGCCCCACCGCTTCCGCCCGGCCACCGCCGTCAGCCCGGCGCCCACCGCGGTGCACGCCTGCGCCGCCCGCATCAGCTTCCCGGGCCGCCCCTCGTGGAACGGCTCGCTGAGGATGCCGTGGTCGTTCTCGACCTTGTGCATCGCGGCGAGCTCGATCGCCGCCCCGGCCATCGCCATCTTCCGCGCCGGCGCCGCCTCCTCCACCGGCGTGAACACCATCGTGATGCCCCCACCGGCGGCCATCGCCGAGCCGCCGAAGACGAACGGCAGCTGGGTGTGCGCCGCGTGCCACGAGGGCACCGCGGTGTTGGCCAGCAGCACGCCGGTGTAGGTCGCCAGCGGGCCACCGAACACCGCGGCCACCGCACCGCCGAAGCGCTTCAGCCGCGGGAACCAGCCCAGCAGCTCCACCGCCGCCGTCGCGCCGGCCGCCGCGCTGAACGGCGCCAGGATGTAGGTGCCCACCGACAGCGGCGACGTCGGCTTGAGCACCCGCAGCATGTGCAGGAACCGCTCCGGCCGCCCCAGGTCGTGGATGAGGAAGACCACCGACAGGATGGACCCGGCGCCCGCGGTGTACCGCGACACCCGGGTCAGCGCCGGGCGGTCGGTGACGTCGGCCAGTGCGCCGAGGATCGCCGACGAGCCGGCCGCCCCACCCAGGAACAGGTAGAGCGGCACGTCCGGCGTCTTCCACACCGGCGTCTTCACGATCTGCCGGCCGTAGTACGAGGTGAACTCGACGTCGTCGACCATCGCGACCTCGCCGCGACCCCGGCCCCCGCCGCGCTTGCGGCGCTTCTTGCCCGTCCGCTGCACCGCCGGGCCCTGGTCGGCCTGGCGCCACCCCGAGCCCGGGCTGGTGATCCCGCCGGTCATGTCACCTCCGCCGCGAGCCGAGGATCGCCGTGACGGCGACCCCGACCATCATCGCCGCGGCCTTGCCGGCCGCCTTCCACATCGCCGGCAGGTCCCGCGTCGTCACGATCGGGTCCGGCGGCAGGCCGTAGACCTCCGGCTCGTCGAGCAGCAGGAAGAAGGCCCCGTCACCGCCGACGCCGTCGTTCTCGTCGCGGCCGTAGAGCCGGGCGGTCTCCACGCCCTGCGCCTTGAGCGTCGCCAGCCGTGCGTCGGCGCGCTCCTGCAGCTCGTCGAGGTCACCGAACTGGATCGACTGCGTCGGGCACGCAGTGGCGCACGCCGGCTGCAGCCCGTCGGTCAGGCGGTCGTAGCACATCGTGCACTTGAAGACCCGGCCGTCGTCCTTGCGCTGGTCGATCACGCCGTAGGGGCAGGCCGCAACGCAGTAGCCGCAGCCGTTGCAGATGTCGCCCTGCACCACCACGGTGCCGAACTCGGTGCGGAACAGCGCCCCCGTCGGGCAGACGTCCAGGCACCCGGCGTGCGTGCAGTGCTTGCACACGTCGGAGCTCATCAGCCAGCGGATCTGCTTGTCCGCGCCGGTCTGGCCGGTCTGCGGGTCGAACTCGCTCAGCGCCTCGGCGTTGAGCACGCTCTGCTGGGCGTTCGCCAGGCTCACGTCGTCCCCGGCGACCGCCGGTGACGGTCCGCTGCCCTGCCGGTCGTCGCCCGGCCGGCCGAACGTGGGCATCGGCAGGTCGACGGCGCGGCTCTGCTCGATGAACGCCACGTGCCGCCAGGAGTTCGCGCCCAGCTGCCCGGTGTTGTCGTAGGACATGCCGGACAGGCCCAGGGCATCGCGGACGCCGTGGGAGTCGTCCATCGGGAGCGTGTTCCACTCCTTGCACGCCACCTCGCAAGCCTTGCAGCCGATGCAGACCGAGGTGTCGGTGAAGAAGCCCACCCGCTTGGGGTGCTCCTCCTCGTAGCCGGCCTCGGCCGTGACGTCGGGCAGCGGGCCGAACAGCCGGTTCTCCGGGTCGCGGCCGGTGAAGGCCGGGCTGGCCGAGCTGATCGTCATCTCGCTCCCCTCCTCTCGCGGTCGCGCCGACGCCGGTCGTCGACGTCCTCCCCCACCGCAGCGCGTCCGCCCTCACCGCACACCGCGAGGGAGGACACGCCACGATCAGGGAACCTGATCCCGGCGGTCACTGCATGGACCCTTCGCCGGCCTCGGCGGCCACCGGGTCGCGGCCGTTGAGCCCCACCCGGCCCGACTCCACCCCGGCCCGCCGGCGGTAGCTCTCCACGAAGTCGAGCAGCTCCGGGCCGCGCGGGCGTCGTCCCGGCACGATGTCGGCGGTGCTGACCTTGTCCTCCTGGATGTGCGTGTTGGCGTCCAGCACGATGCCGAGCAGGTCGTTGGCCGAATCCCCGGTGGAGATGCCGCTGTAGGACCAGTGGTACGGCATGCCGATCTGGTGCACGACCGTGCCGTTGCGCAGCTTGATGGGCCGCATCCGCTCGGTGACCAGCACCTTCGCCTCGATCGCCGTCCGGGCGCTGACCAGCGTCGCGTACTCGCCGTTGGCCAGTCCGCGCAACCGGGCCAGCTCCGGGCTCACCTCGACGAAGAACTCCGGCTGCAGCTCCGCCAGGTAGGGGAGCGTGCGGCTCATCGCGCCCGCGGTGTGGTGCTCGGTGAGCCGGTAGGTGGTCACCTGGAACGGGAAGACGTCGCTGCGCGACGGGTTCTCCCGGTTCCACGGACCCGGGATCCGCTCGATCGTCGGGTTCGCCTGCACCTCGTACAACGCGTTCCCGACGACCGACTCCGCCGGCTCGTAGTGCGTCGGCAGCGGCCCGTCCACCAGGCCGGCCGGCGCGTAGAGCCAGCCCTTCCCGTCGCCCTGCATGACGAACGGGTCGTCGCCGCGCAGCGCGTCCTGCGCCCGCGCGTCGTCGGGCGGCACGTAGTCGGGGCGCTTGTTCTTCTCGAAGTCGGGGACGTCCAGACCGGTCCACTCGCCGGCCGCCTCGTCCCACCACACGTACTTCTTGCGCTCGCTCCACGGCTTGCCGTCGGGGTCGGCCGAGGCACGGTTGTAGAGGACGCGGCGGTTGAGCGGCCAGGCCCAGCCCCACTCGGGGGCCGCGGGGCCCTGCTCGGCCGCCGGCCTGCGCCGGCGGGCCTGGTTGACGCCGTCGGCGTAGACGCCGCAGTAGATCCAGCAGCCGCCGGTCGTCGAGCCGTCGTCCTTCATCTGCATGTAGGAGTTCAGCAGCTGACCGTCGGGGCCGAAGCCGTTGATCTCGCGCAGCACCGCGTCGGCGTCCGGCTCGAGCCGCTCGCCGTGCACCGGATAGCCCCAGGTCAGGTCCAGCAGCGGGCGGTCGCGCGGGTCGGTGGAGTCCTTCAGCCGCTCGCGGAGGATGCGGCCGAGGTGGAAGTAGAACCACAGGTCACTGCGCGCGTCGTCCGGCGGCTCGACCGCCTTGTCCCGCCACTGCAGCATCCGCTGGGTCTGCGTGAAGGTGCCTTCCTTCTCCACGTGCGTCGCCGCGGGCATGAAGAAGACCTCGGTGCCGATCGAATCGGGGGACAGCTCCCCCGTCTCGATCTCCGGCGCCTGCTGCCAGAAGGTCGCCGACTCGATCAACTGCAGGTCGCGGACGACCAGCCAGTCGAGGTTGGCCAGGCCGAACCGGTTCATCCGGCCGTTGGGGTGCCCGACCACGGGGTTCTCCCCGACCAGGAAGTAGCCGGAGACCTTGCCCTCGATCATGTCGGCGATCGTGCGGTAGGAGCTGTGGTCGCCGTTGATCTTGGGCAGGTAGTCGAAGCAGAAGTCGTTCTCCGCCGTCGCCGCGTCGCCCCACCACGCCTTGAGCAGGCTGGTCATGTAGGCGCGCTTGTTGCCCCAGAAGCCCGCCTTGCCGGCGGCGTCGGCGACGTAGTCGTCGAGGTCGTCGTGCTGCAGCGCGTGGGGCATCGGGAGGTAGCCCGGCAGGATGTTGTACAGCGTCGGGATGTCGGTCGAGCCCTGGATGCTGGCGTGCCCGCGCAGCGCCATGATCCCGCCGCCGGGGCGGCCGATGTTGCCCAGCAGGAGCTGCAGGATCGAGCAGGTGCGGATGTACTGCGCGCCGACGCTGTGCTGCGTCCAGCCCACCGAGTACACCCACGCCGTCGTCCGGTCGCGGCCGCTGTTCTCGGTGACCCACCGCGCGACCTGCTCGAAGACCTCCGGCTCGATGCCGCAGACCTCGGACACCATCTCGGGGGTGTAGCGGGCGTAGTGCCGCTTGAGGATCTGGAACACCGAGCGCGGGTGCTGCAACGTCTCGTCGCGCTTGGGCTTGCCCGGGATCGGCGGCCCGCCGCTGCCGGCCGCCTGCGCGCGGTCGGACCTGGTGACCGACGGGTCATCGTCGGTCCGGTCCTGCTCCGCGGCCTGGGCCGGGTCGTCGGCACCCGACTGCGCCGGCTCCTCGAGCTCGTACTGCCAGCTGGTCTCGTCGTAGGTGCTCGTCTCCGGGTCGAAGCCGGAGAACAGGCCGCCGAGGTCCTCCGCGTCGACGAACTCCTCACCGATGAGCGCGGCGGCGTTCGTGTAGGCGGTGACGTACTCCTTGAAGTACAGCTCGTTGTCGAGCACGTACCTGATCAGGCCGCCGAGGAAGGCGATGTCGCTGCCCATCCGCAGCGGCACGTGCAGGTCGGCGATCGCGCTGGTCCGCGTGAACCGCGGGTCGATGTGCACGACCTTCGCGCCGCGCGCCTTGGCCTCGGCCACCCACTGGAAGCCCACCGGATGGCACTCGGCCATGTTGGAGCCCTCGATGACGATGCAGTCGGCGTTCGCGAGGTCCTGCTGGGTGTTCGTGGCGCCACCACGACCGAACGAGGCACCCAGACCGGGCACCGTGGAGGAGTGCTATATGCGCGCCTGGTTCTCGATCTGGATGGCGCCGAGGGCGCTGTAGAGCTTCTTCATGAGGTAGTTCTCCTCGTTGTCGAGGGTCGCCCCTCCGAGGCTCGCTATCCCCATGGTGCGGTTGACGCGCTTCCCGCCGTCCTCGTCCTGCCAGCCCTTGCGGCGTGCCTCCAGGACGCGGTCGGCGATCATCTCCATCGCCGTGTCGAGGTCGAGGTCCTCCCACTCCGTCCCGAACGGACGGCGGTACTTGACCGTGGTGACCCGGGTCGGGCTGGTGACCAGCTGCTTGCTCGCGCTGCCCTTGGGGCAGAGCCGCCCGCGGTTGACCGGCGAGTCGGGGTTGCCCTCGATCTGGACGATCTTCTCGTCCTTCACGTACACGTTCTGCGCACAGCCGACGGCGCAGTACGGGCAGACGCTCTTCACGACCCTGTCCGCGGTGGCGGTGCGCGACACCGTTGCCTCGGTGGCCTTGCTGCGCGCGGCCTTGCCGCGACCCAGCGGGTCGGAGCCGGTGAGCTGGCGGTACACCGGCCAGCTGTCGAGCCAGGTCTTCACCCGCGTCACTCTGCCATCCGGCGTCCCGCGCGGCGCGCCGACAGGCCCGCGCTCCGGATCGGCACCGTCCGCAACGGGGGGTGGCGCGGACGGCGGGGCGGGGACCGGGCCCCCCGTGGGCCCGGTACCCGCCGCCGCCGTGGTCGGGTCAGCGCGCGGCGCCGTCCCGCTGCGCCGCGGTGAAGGTGAAGGTGAAGGTGCTGGACTGCCGACGCAGCTCGTCACCGGCCGTCGACGGGAACGAGACCGTGGTCAGCAGGTGGTCCACCCCACCGGGCCGCAGGCTCGCGGCGCCGGCGAGCGCCCGGTCCATGACGATCGGGCCGGCGTAGAAGTCGGTCACGGCACCGCCGCAGGACCAGCTCCCGCCCGCCTTCGCCCACGGCGTGTCGCAGGACTGCACGCTCATCTGCAGTCCGTGGACCCGGTCGGTGTCCAGCGGGCTCGACACCCGCGCGACCGAGCGGAAGCCGACCGACGACAGCGGCACGTCCCCGTCGTTGCGCAGGTCGAACGGCACCTGCACGACGTCGCCGGGGAGCATCGCCCCACCGGAGAACGGCACGCTGTACCCGCCGGCCGCGGCGTCCAGCCGGATCGACACGACCCCCGCCTGCACCTTGGTGGCCACGCTGTCGCTGGTGCTGAACCCGCCGAGGGTCCCCAGTCCGGCGACCGCGCCCACGGCGGCGAGCACGGCGAGCGTGCCCACGACCTTCGCGGTGGTGCCCTGGTGCGCCACGGTGCTGCTCGTCCGGCTGGTCACGTCGCTGCCTCCCCTGCTCGTGCCGGGGTGGCGGCTCCATCCCGCGGCAGGAGCGACCCTGCGCCGCCAACCGCAGGGTCGTGTCCAGCGATCCGCAAGAAAACCGCAGGACGGCGGCGTCAGCCCCGCGGCGGCGCCTCGGCGGGCCGGTGCGGGCAGGGGGCGACCGCGAGCACCAGGAGCGCCAGGACGGCGACCGCCCACCCCGCCAGGACGAACAGGTCGCCGGCGTGCACGCCGTGGTTGCCGACGATGGTCAGCAGCACCGGGCCCTCGTTGCGGTACTCGCCGGTGACCAGGAGGAGGGCGAACCCGGAGACGACCGCCCCGGCGACCAGGGCGCAGAGCCAGCGGAGCATCGGACCACCGTAGCCGCGCCCGGGCCCCACCCGCCCCGCTCCCGCAGGGACCCGCCTCGCGGCGGCCGCGTCAGGGCCGGGCTGCGCTCCTCGCGGACGGCAGGGCACCGTCCGCCCCGCGGCCGTCGCGCCCCGGCGGGCCCTCCGCCGCCAGGCGCTCGGCCTGCGCCCGGCGCTGGGCGGACCGGCGCAGCAGCACCTGGGCCTGGGCTGCGTCGGCGGTGCGCGAGGCCCGGTCGGCGAGAACGTCTGCGGTCTCCAGCAGCAGCGCGACCCGCCGCCGTTCCTCGCCTCCCACGCGCACAGCGGGCAGCTGACCTGAGGTCATGCCCGCATCGTGCGGGAGGCCCGGCCGGCCCGCGACTCGGCGCCCACCCGTGCCCGGTCCCCCGATCGGGTGACGGCGGACCGACGGCAGGTGAAGCGCGCGGCCCCGGCGCCCGATGACGACGGCGTGACCTCCGCCGGCGAGCCCCCCGCGGCGGTGCCGTCGTGACCGGGTGGCGCGAACTCCCCCGGGAGCTGCGCTGGACGGCGGTGCTGGGCCTGCTCGGCCTGGTGCTCGCCGTCCCGTTCAGCGCCCCCGGGGGCACCGGCATGCAGTGGGACGAGCTCGTCCTGGGCGCCGTCGCCACCAGCGGCGCGCTCGTCATGCTGCGGCACCTGCGCACCATGGACCCGGCCGCCGCCCGGCCGTGGTGGCCGGTCGCCGCCGGGGCGCTGTGCTTCGCCGTCGCCCAGTTCCTCGCCGGCTCCTTCCCGGGGCCGGCCTTCGACGGGTTCGGCGTCGACGAGGTGCTGCTCGTGGTCGGTGCGGCCACCCCGCTGGTGACCGCGGCGCTGCTCGCCCGGCGGGTCATCCGGACCCGGTGGAGCGCGCTCGTCGTCGACGGGGCCATCGTGGCGACCGCCGTCCTCGTGGTCACCGAGATCCTGCGTGCGCCGCTCGTGAACCCGGTGGGCGCCCCCGACGACCTGCGCACCCTCGTCCTGCTCTACGGGTCCTACGCCGCCGTGATGCTCGGCGCCTGCGGGGCCCTGTGCACCGTCTCGACCGCCGGCCTCCGCCGGTCGGTGAGCACGCTGATGGTCGCGGTCATCGCCCAGTCGGTGGGCGCCGGCGCCGAGGCCATGGCGATCGTCTCCCCCGGCACGGTCTGGACGGCGGTCTCCGACCTGAGCGTGGCCACCTCGCTCGTCGCCACCGCCCTGGCCGTCCACCGCGCACCGCGGGCGTTCACCGAGCGCACCGCCCGAGCGGCCACGCCGGTCGTCAGCCCGGTGGGCCTGCTGCTGGTCGTGGCCGTGATGGTGGCCCTCCCGGCGTCGACCATCGCCATGGACCTGCTGGGCGAGGGCCACTCCCTGCTCGCCGACCTGGGCATGGCGGTCGTCTTCGCCCTCATGGCCGCGCGCGCGGTGCTGCGCATCCGCGAGGACGGCCGGCTCAGCGAGGACCTCGTCCGCAGCGAGGAGGACTTCCGCGAGCTGGTCGAGGCCAGCTCCGACGGCATCGCGATCATCGACACCCGGTTCCGGCTGCTCTTCACCTCCCCCGCGGCGCGCAGGCTGCTGGGCATCGGCACCGATGACCCCGAGGTGTCGTTGCTGGAGCTGGTGCTCCCCGAGGACCGCGAGCCGCTGCGCCGGGCGGCGCAGGACCGCCCCGCGGGCGAGGGGCCGCCGCTGCAGTTCCGCGTGCCCGTCGACGACGGGGCCACCCGCGAGCTGGAGGCGACCTCCTCCGAGCGCCCCGGCGGCAGCCGCCGCGTGCTCTACCTGCGCGACGTGACCACCCGCCGCCGACGCGAGCGCGAGCTCGAGCGCATGGCCTACACCGACCACCTCACCGGCCTGGCCAACCGCGCGATGCTCTTCCGCGAGCTCGCCGCGCCGGTTCCCGAGGAACGCTGCCTGCTCGTGATCGACCTCGACGGCTTCAAGGCGGTCAACGACGTCGCCGGGCACGAGGCCGGCGACCAGCTGCTCGTCGACGTCGCGCGGCGGCTGCACACCGTCGTCCGGGACGACGACCTGGTGGCCCGCCTGGGCGGCGACGAGTTCGCGGTGCTGGTCGGCGGCACGCTGCCCGACGCCGAGGACGTCGCGCACCGCATCGTCGACGTGATGGCCATGCCGTTCCGCTCCGGCGGGTCCACCTTCGCCACCGGGGCGAGCGTCGGCGTCGCCCCGGTGACCGCCGCCGGCGGGCAGCACGCCTTCCGCGAGGCCGACGTCGCCCTGCGCTCGGCCAAGCGGGCCGGCAAGGGCTGCGTGCGGCTCGCCGCCGACGCCGAGCGGGACGGCCCGGAGAGCCTGCCCGACTTCCACGACGTGGTCGCCGAGGGCACCTTCTCGGTGCGCATGGACGCCGGGTGCGGTCCGGACGGCCGCATCGAGGTGGTGCACGCCGTGCCGGTGTGGTCCCACCCCCTGCGCGACTCCGTCCGGGGCCTGGAGCTGTGGGGCGTCGCCGAGCGCCAGGGCCGCGTCGCCGAGCTGCAGGCCTGGGTGCTGCACGAGGCCTGCCGCGCGGTCGCCGGGCTGCCCGACGAGGAGGTCGCCGTCGCGGTCCCCCTCCCCGCCGGGCTGGTCCGCGTCGAGGGGCTGGCCGGCACGGTCACCGCGGCCCTCGAGGCGGCGGCGCTGCCCGCCGGCCGGCTGGTCCTCTCCTTCACCGAGGAGACCCTGCTCACCTCCGCGGTCGGCCTCGTGCCCGAGCTGGAGGCGGTGCGCCGCACCGGCGTCCGGCTCTGCCTGGACAACTACGGCATGGGGCACAGCATCTTCGCGCTGCTCGCCCGCGTCGCCCTCGACCTGGTGCGGGTCGACCTCACCGCCCTCGCCGCCCGCGACGACACCGGCCGCGCGCTCCGGGTGCTGGCCGCCATCGCCCGCACCACCAGCGGATTCGGCCTCACCTCGATCGCCGGCGGCATCAGCACGCCCGAGCTCAGCGACGCCGCGTTCGCCGCCGGTGTCCACCTGGTGCACGGCCGCGCGCTGCCGCACGACCTGGACGCCGACGAGCTCGCCCGCCTGATCTCCGCCGTCCCCACCGCCTGATCCCCCGGCGGGTCCGCGCCGGATCCGGCAGCTCACCGCCCGGAACGTTCGCGTGACGGCACGGTGAACACCGGGAAGCGCGCCTGGTGCCCGCCCCGGAGCTGGACGACAGTGGGTGCGTGAGACCTGACGCCCGCGCCTGGTTCGCCGACCGCACCACCGCTGCGCGCTCGCTGGCGGAGGTCGACCCCGCGGCCCTGCTGCACGCCAAGCGCCGCGGCGGGCACCGGGTCAGCGTCGTCCTCCCCGCGCGCGACGAGGAGGCGACCGTGGGCCGGCTGGTCGCCGACCTGCGCGCGCACTGGGTGCGCGGCGTCCCGCTCGTCGACGAGCTGGTCGTCGTCGACTCCGACAGCACCGACGCCACCGCCGCCGTCGCCCGGGCCGCCGGCGCCGCCGTCGTCGCCACCACCGACGTGCTGCCCGCCACCGGGACGCGCCGGGGCAAGGGCGAGGCGCTGTGGAAGTCGTTGGCGGCCACGACCGGCGACCTCGTCGTCTTCCTCGACGCCGACCTGCTCGGCGACGTCGCCCACTACGTGCCCGGCCTGCTGGGGCCGCTGCTCACCGACCCGCAGGTCAGCTACGTCAAGGGCTGCTACACCCGGCCGTTGCAGGTCGGTGGGGCCGAGCAGCCCGCCGGCGGTGGCCGGGTCACCGAGCTCACCGCCCGTCCGCTGCTCAACGCGCTGTGGCCGGAGCTCGCCGGCTTCGTCCAGCCGCTCGGCGGCGAGTACGCCGGCCGCCGCGTGGCGCTGGAGCAGGTGCCGTTCGTCTCGGCCTACGGCGTGGAAGTGGGCCTGCTCGTCGACCTGCTGCGCCTGGGCGGCCTCTCCTCGCTGGCCCAGGTCGACCTCGGCGAACGCCGGCACACCTCGCAGAGCGTCGAGGCGCTGGGCGAGATGGCCGGCCAGGTGGTGGCCACGGTGCTGGCCCGGGCGGCGTGCACCCGCGAGCCCAGCGGGCTGCTCACCCAGTTCCGGCACGACGGCGCGGGGTTCGTGCCGCGCAGCTCCGCCGTCGCGGTCGACGAACGCCCGCCGATGATCACCGTGCCCGAGTACCGCGCACGCCTCGCCGTCTGACCGCGGCACCCACACCTCGCGGAACCCGCGGCGGGCGGGGAGGATCCCCGCGTGCCGCCCCACCGCACCACCCGCCGCTCGCCCCGTCCACCCCGGTGAACGGCCCCGAGGTCATCGCCCACCGCGGGGCCACCGCCGAGGCGGCCGAGCACACCCTGGCCGCGTACCGCAACGCGGCGATCGTGGGCGCCGACGCGGTGGAGTGCGACGTCCGGATGACCCGCGACGGCGTGCTCGTCTGCGTCCACGACCGGCGGGTGCGGAGCACCTCGAACGGCCGCGGCGTCGTCTCCGCCCTCCGCCTCGCCGAGCTGGAGCAGTTCCGGTTCGGCGCCCGGCGCGGCCGGCTGGACCGGTGGAAGGACGACACGATCACCGCGATCACCGACGAGCCCGACGTCGAGAACGGCCTGGTGCTCACCCTCGACCGGCTGCTCGAGTTCGCCACGGCCACACCCGGTTCCGTCCGGCTCGCCTTCGAGACCAAGCACCCGACCCGGCACACCAACCGGGTGGAGCAGGAGCTGGTGCGTCTGCTGCGCCGCTACGGACTCCTGCGGGGCGACCGGCCGGCGCAGTGGGCCGGCCGGCCGGCGTTCCGGGTGATGAGCTTCTCCCAGCTGGCGGTGCGCCGGGTCCACGCGCTGGCTCCGGGGGTGCCGACCGTGCAGCTGATCGGCAAGCGCCTGCGCTCGGTGCGCACCGAGCTCCTGGGGGGCACCATGAGCGCCGTCGGCCCGGGGCTGGCGCTGCTGCGGGCCGACCCGGGGTACGTCGCGCAGGCGCACGCCGCCGGCAAGGAGGTGCACGTGTGGACGGCGAACTCGGCCGCCGACATCGACTTCCTCGTGTCTCTGGGCGTCGACGCGATGATCACCGACCACCCGGACGAGGCGCTGCGCCGCCTGGGCCGCTCCTCCACGGCGTCCTGAGCGTCCGCGCCCGCCGGACCACCCCCCACCGGCGCGGTCCCTGCCGCCCTCCGGGCCCTCTCCCCCGCTCGGAGAGCCCCTCGCGCCCTCCTCGGGTCAGCGCAGGTCGAGGCGATCCAGGGCGGCGGCGATATCGCCCGGGGTGTCGAACACGTCCAGGGCGCCGGCGTCGCGCAGCTCGTCGTCCCCGAACCCGCCGGAGCGCACGACCAGCGCCGGCATCCCGGCGCGCTTGGCCGCCGCCACGTCGAAGACGGAGTCGCCGACCATCACGCTCGGCGCACCCGCGGGTTCGCCCAGCTTCGTCAGGGCCACCTCGAGCAGGTCGGGGGCGGGCTTGCTCGACTCGACGTCGTCGCTGGTGGTCCAGGCCTCGGCCAGGTCGCGCAGCTGGAGCAGGTCCAGCGAGTGGTCGACGTGCTTCGCCTTGCCGGAGCTGGCCAGCACCACGCGGTGACCCCGCTCGCGGAGCGCCCGCACCAGTTCCCGGGCGCCGGGCAGCGGCGCCACCTCGTCGATCAGCCGGTCGAACTCCTCGGTCCAGCGCTCACGGGCCTGGTCGCCGAGGCGCTCCTCGACGTCGTCCCCGCCGAGCGCGGCCGGGAGCCGGTCGCCACCCATGCCGATCAGCCGGTGGATCCGCCAGATCGGGAAGGTCTCCCCCAGCGACCGGAAGGCCCGGTACCAGGCGAGGGCGTGCTGGTAGTTGGTGTCGACGAGCGTGCCGTCGACGTCGAGGACGGCGATGCGGGGAGAACTCACGCCCCGGGGGCTGCCCAGCTGGTGCACTCCCCAACCGGCCCCCGCCCCTGGGCACAGGAGGCTGTGCATGCGGTTCCGAGGCCGCATCCACAGGCAGAGCCTCCTGTGCCCGGGGGGCGCGGGCGGGATCAGTCGGCGTGCACGAGCAGGCCGCGGACCGTCTCGCCGGCGGCCTGGTCGCGGTACCCCTGGTTCACCTCGTCGAGGGCGTAGCGGCGGGTGATCAGCCGGTCGAGCTCGAGCCGGCCCTCCTCGTGCAGCCGCAGCAGCCGGGGGATGTCGGTGAACGGGTTGCACGAGCCGAACATCGATCCCTGCACGCGGTGCTCGAACACCGTGGTGAGCTGCCCGTTGAGGGTCGCCCGGCCCTCCTCGGGCCGGTCGGCGAGCGCGGTGAGCACGAGCGTGCCGCCCTTGCCGAGGCAGGCCGAGGCGGCCCGGTGGACCTCCCCGGTCATCTTCCCCACCGTCACGACGACGACGTCGGCGCCGGTGCCCCGGGAGAGCTCGCGCGCCAGCCCCACCGCCTCGCCGGCGTCGGCGACGGTGCGGGTGGCGCCCAGCGACTCGGCGAACTCCCGCTTCATCGCCACCGGGTCGACGCCGATGACGTGCATGGCGCCGGCGTGCACCGCCCCCTGGACGGCGTTCACGCCCACCCCGCCGAGGCCGACCACGACCACGGTGTCGCCCGGCCGCACCCCGCCGGAGTACACCGCCGAGCCCCAGCCGGTGGGCACGCTGCAGGCGACCAGGGCCGCGGTCTCCAGCGGCAGCCAGGGATCGATCCGCACGCAGGAGAACTCGCTGAGCAGCGTGTGCCGGGCGAAGGCGCCGATCATGCAGAACCCGCCCAGCGGCTCGCCGTCGAGGCGGTAGGGGAAGGTGCCGGTGGGCAGCTGCCCGGTGGCGATGGTGGCGCCCTTGTCGCAGAGGTTGGAGCGGCCCGAGGCGCAGAACCGGCAGTGCCCGCAGGCGGGCAGGAAGCTGGTGACGACGTGGTCGCCGGGGGCCACCCCGGTCACGCCGGCGCCGACGGCCTGGACGACGCCGGAGCCCTCGTGCCCGCCGACGATCGGGTAGCGCCCGCCGGGGTTGGCGTGCCGCAGGTGCTCGTCGGAGTGGCACAGGCCGGCGTAGGCCATCTCGACCAGCACCTCGCCGGGCCCGGGGTCGAGGACCTCCAGCTCGACGATCTCGTACTCGGTTCCTGCCTCGCGCAGCACCGCAGCTCTCGTCCGCACCGGGCGGCTCCTCCTCGCAGTCGTCGTCCGGTCGCCCCGGGCGGGCCGATCCGCGGCCATCGTGCCTGGTGGTGCCCAGCCCGCCGCACACGCCCCCGGGCAGCGAGCCCGCGACATACCGGACGGTCGGTTGTGACAGCGAATCGCCACCTCCGGTGCCTAGGCTGTGCACCGTGCGTGAACTCAGCGACCGCCGCGCGCGGAAGAAGGCCCAGACCCGCGCCCACGTGCGGGCCGTGGCGCAGGAGATGTTCGCCGAGCGCGGGTTCGAGGCGGTCACCGTCGCCGACGTCGCCCGCCGGGCCGACGTCGCCGTGCAGACGGTGTTCAACCACTTCCCGACGAAGGAGGAGCTCTTCTTCGACGGGCGCATCCCGTCGGCCCGCGGCCCGGCCGACGCCGTCCGCAGCCGGCCGCCCGGCACCACGCCGCTGATCGCGCTGGGCGATCACCTGGCCGAGGGCGCCGCGCACTTCGTGGCCCTGCACCTGCACCCCGAGGAACGCACCTTCACCGAGTCGGTGCACACCAGCCCCGCACTGGCCGCCTACGAGCAGCGGGTCCTGTTCGAGGCCGAGCAGCAGCTGGCGACCGCGCTGGCCGAGGCGTGGGAGACCGACCCCGAGCCCGGGATGGGCACCTCGCCGGTGCTCTTCTGCCCGCGGATCGCCGCCCCCCTGGCCGCGGCCCTCTGGCTCACCGTGTCCCGGGTGGTCGTCGTGGAGCAGCGACGCGTCGTCGAGCACGCCGCCGACCACCGGACCGCCGCGACCGAGGTGCGGGCGCTCACCGACAGCCTGATGAGCGGGCTGTACGCCCAGCTCGGCCTGGAGCCACCGGCGAACGTCGCCTCGCTGCCCCGCCGCGCCGGCTGAACCGCCGGCTGCTCAGGCGGCGACGGTCTCGTCGACCGGTCGCAGCAGCGGTACCAGCACCTCGTCGACGATGAACTCGACCTGCTCCGCCGTCAGCGGCTCGACCATCCGGTAGCGCTGCCACCAGAAGGCCTCGAGCACCGAGGTCAGCAACCGCAGGCGCTCGAGGCGGAGGGGCTCCCCGCGCTGCTGGGCCCGCTCACCGAGGGTCTGGACCGCGGCCGCCAGCGGGCGCGTGAGGGCCTCGTCCAGCCCTTCCCGCAGCTCCTCGTCGTGCCGGGCCGCGCCCACCAGGCTCGCCACCGCCCGCTCCTCCCGGTCCAGCGGCTGCGTCCAGCGCTCGGTGAGCAGGCCCAGCAGGTCCGCCCGCAGCGACCCGGAGTCCTCGGGCAGCACCACCAGCTCGAAACGGCTCACCGCCGCCCGGGCGAGCGCGGCCATGGACGGCCACCGGCGGTAGATGCCCGCCTTGCCGGCCCGGGCCCGGGCGGCGATGCGGTCGCTGTTCAGGCGACCCCACCCCTCGTCGGCCAGGATGTCGACGGCGACGGCGAGCAGCTGTTCCGACAGCTGCGCGCTCAGCGGACGCCCCGGCGTGCCGCTCACGACGCCGTCCTGTCACGGCTTGTCCTATGCACGCGGTCATCCTGGCTGCCGGACGAGGTCACCACAATGATCTCGGTCCCTTGAGGCACAGGTAACTTCCGCAGTCCCCCGGCCGGGTGCAGCGGAGGACCGCGCTGGTCAGGCGCCCGCTGCGCTCTCGATGTGCACCCGGAGGTTCGCCCCGTCCTCGGACAGCCAGCCCTGGGCGCGGGCGCCGGCGATCATCGCGTCCCACCGCGTGGTCCAGTCCGGGGCGGTGGCCCGGGGTGCCGCGGCAGCCCGCAGCGCCGCCACGTCGAGGGTGGCCGTCTCGGAGTCCTGCAACCGGCCGAGCCCCGACCGCTCCAGCGCCTCGGCGGCCTCCTGGTCGGTGACCGCGCCCAGGGCCAGGTGCACCCGGCCCAGGTCGTCGACGTCGACCACCCGCGCCTCGGGTCGCTCGTCGGCGCCCGTCATCACCTCGACGATCATTTCGAACTCCTCATGGATGACAGGTTATGGCCCCGTCCACGGCACCGCCCTGAGCTTGCGAAGGATGGGGAGGACGGGGTCCTTCCGCTAAACATGCCAGGGGAACCGGCCGAAGTCGGGGTCCCGCTTCTCGAGGAAGGCGTCGCGGCCCTCGACGGCCTCCTCGGCCATGTACGCCAGCCGGGTGGTCTCCCCCGCGAACAGCTGCTGCCCGACCAGGCCGTCGTCGATCAGGTTGAACGAGTACTTGAGCATCCGCTGGGCGGTCGGGCTCTTGGCGACGATCTTCCGGCCCCAGTCCAGCGCCGTCGCCTCGAGCTCCGCGTGGGGGACGACGCGGTTGACCATGCCCATCGCGTGGGCGTCGGCCGCCGTGTACTCCTCGCCCAGGAAGAAGATCTCGCGGGCGAACTTCTGCCCCACCTGCCGGGCGAGGTAGGCCGAGCCGAACCCGCCGTCGAAGCTGCCGACGTCGGCGTCGGTCTGCTTGAACCGGGCGTGCTCGGCGCTGGCCAGGGTGAGGTCGGCGACGACGTGCAGGCTGTGCCCGCCGCCGGCGGCCCAGCCGGGGACGACGCAGACGACGACCTTCGGCATGAAGCGGATCAGCCGCTGCGCCTCCAGGATGTGCAGCCGGCCGCTGGAGCGGCCCTTGTCGTGCTCGTAGCCGTACTTCCCGCGCACCCGCTGGTCGCCGCCGGAGCAGAACGCCCAGCCGCCGTCCTTCGGGCTCGGCCCGTTGCCGGTGAGGAGCACGCAGCCCACGTCGGTGGCGAGCCGCGCGTGCTCCAGCGCGGTGATCAGCTCGTCGACGGTCTGCGGCCGGAAGGCGTTGCGCACCTCGGGGCGGTCGAAGGCGATGCGGACGACGCCGGCGTCCACGGCCCGGTGGTAGGTGATGTCGCTGAAGTCGAAGCCCTCGACCGGCGCCCACGCGGAGCTGTCGAAGATCTCGGAGACGTCGTCGCGGGCGCTCATGCGCCGAACCTAACCCGCGGCCGGAGGCGGAGCAGCGCCGTCCTCGAGCAGCGGCCGCAGCCGGTCCAGCGAGGCGGCCAGCCCCGGGTGCAGCGCGACCGCGGACAGCCCCGCCAGCGGCACCCACGCCACGCCGTCGCTCTCGCCGTCCAGCCGGAGGTCGACCGCCTCGAACGGGCGCACCGGCCGGGCCAGCACCGTGGTGTAGGCCCAGCCCCCGTGGTCGTCCACCGACTGCGCGCCCAGGACGACGTCGGCCGCGGTGAGCCCCAGCTCCTCGGCCACCTCGCGCAGCGCACCGTCGGCCGGCGCCTCCCCCGCGTGCAGCGCACCCCCGGGGGTGCCCCACGTGCCCCCGTGGTGGGACCACCAGGCCCGGTGCTGCAGGAGCAGCTCGACGCCGTCGGGGCCGTCGCGGTGGATCAGCAGGCCGGCCGCCCCGGCCCGCCCCCAGTGGCGGTGCCCCTGGTCGCAGGCGGTCCAGCCGTCGGTCGAGGTGAGCACGACGGCCAGTGAACCCGGTTCCGCGCGCCCGCGCCCGGCCCGGGTGGCGCGAGGCCGGCCGGACCGGAGCGGGACCGGGGGTGCCCCGGCGGAGCTCGCGCTCTGCCCACCCGGGGTGGGCAGAGCGCTACGTCCGCCAGGACTACGTTGCCTGGAGGCACCCACGTCCAACGGAGGAGCGCACACCGATGAGCACCACGACGACCATGGCCGAGCTGCAGGGCCTGACCGGCACCGAGCTCGGCAGCAGCGACTGGTACGAGGTCACCCAGGAGCACGTGAACCTCTTCGCCGACGCGACCGGGGACCACCAGTGGATCCACGTCGACGTCGAGCGCGCCAAGGCGGAGAGCCCCTTCGGCGGCCCGATCGCGCACGGCTACCTGACGCTCTCGCTGCTGGCCCCGCTCTCGTCGCAGGTCCTCGCCGTGACCGACACGGTGATGGGCGTGAACTACGGCCTGAACAAGGTGCGCTTCCCCTCCCCGGTGCCGGTGGGCTCGCGGGTGCGGCTGACCGCGACCCTGAAGTCGGTCGAGGAGGTCACCGGCGGCCTGCAGGTCACGCTGGGCGCCGTCATCGAGCGCGAGGGCGGGGACAAGCCGGTCTGCATCGCCGAGCCGGTCTTCCGCTACTACGGCGGCAAGTAGCCGGTGCGCATCGCCGTCTTCACCGGCTCGCACGCCGGCCCGCCGGCCCACGCGGAGGCCGCCGCGGCCTTCGCCACCGGGCTGGCGGAGGCCGGCGTCGGCATCGTCTACGGCGGCGGGCGCGTCGGGATGATGGGCGTCGTCGCCGACGCCGCCCTCGCCGCCGGCGGCGAGGTGGTGGGGGTCATCCCGCAGCACCTCGTCGACGACGAGCTGGCCCACCCCGGGCTGCCCCGCCTCGAGGTCGTCGCCACCATGCACGAGCGCAAGGCGCTGATGGCCGACCTGGCCGATGCGTTCGTCGCGCTCCCCGGCGCCGCCGGCACCCTGGAGGAGCTGTTCGAGGCCTGGACGTGGGGGATGCTCGGGCTGCACAGCAAGCCGGCGGCGCTGCTGGACGTCGAGGGGTTCTGGCAGCCGCTGCTGGCCCAGCTGCGCCGGATGGTCGACGACGGCTACCTCGACGCCCGCCGGCTCGACGCGCTCGGGGTGGTCGGCGACGCCGCCGGGCTGCTCCGGTTCGCCGAGGGCTACGAGCACCCGCCGCGGAAGTGGACGGCGCCGTCCTCGGCCTGACCGGCGCCGCCGTAACCCCGGGGCAACACGATCCGTGGTGGACTAGGGCCGTGACACCCGGTCTGCTCCGCGAGTCACGGATCGTCCACGGGCACAAGCGGGCCTTCCTCCGCGCCGGGGAGGGTCCGCCGCTGCTGCTGCTGCACGGCATCGGGAACAACTGCCAGACCTGGGCGGGGGTGGTCGACCGCCTCGCCGAGTCGCACACGGTCATCGCTCCCGACCTGCTCGGGCACGGCGACTCGGACAAGCCGCGCGGCGACTACTCGCTCGCCGCCTACGCCAACGGCATGCGCGACCTGCTGACCGTCCTCGACATCGAGCGGGCGACCGTCGTGGGGCACTCGCTCGGCGGGGGCATCGCGCTGCAGTTCGCCTACCAGTTCCCCGAGCGCTGCGAGCGGCTGGCGCTCGTGGGCAGCGGTGGGCTGGGCCCCGAGCTCTCGGCCGGGCTGCGGGCGGCCACCCTGCCCGGGGCCGAGCTCGTGGTGACCGCGCTGGCCGGGGTCTCCGGCCCGCTGCGCCTCGGCCTGCGCGCGGTCGACGGGCTCGGGACGCTCGCCGGGTGGCGACGGGTGCGGGACCTCGCCGAGGCCGGCGACGCGCTGCTGGCCCTGCAGGACGCGGAGGCGCGGCGGGCGTTCCTGCGCACCCTCCGCGGGGTGGTCGACGTGCGGGGGCAGGCGGTCACCGCGCTGGACCGGCTCTACCTGGCCGACTCCGTGCCGATGCTGGTCGTCTGGGGCGGCCGCGACCCGATCGTGCCGGCGCAGCACGCCGAGACGGTCCGCACCACGGTCCCGTCGGCGCGGATCGAGGTGTTCGAGGACGCGGGCCACTGGCCGCACCTGGACGAGCCGGACCGCTTCTGCGACGTGCTGCTGGACTTCGTCGCCACCACCGAGCCGGCCGAGCACGACCTGGACAGCTGGCGGCGGCTGCTCGCCCAGAACTGGGACGGCGTCCCGCGGTCAGTCGCGCGGTGAGCCCCGCGACTGCCTAGCGTCGGGCAGGTGGAGCACTGGGACGTCGTCGTCGTGGGTGGTGGGCCGGCCGGTGCCGCCGCCGCCCTGGCCGCCCGCCGGGCCCGGCCCGAGGCGCGGGTGCTGGTGCTCGACCGCGCCGAGTTCCCCCGGGACAAGGTCTGCGGCGACGGCATCGCCGCCGAGGCGTTCGACGTCCTCGCCGGCCTCGGCCTGGACCCGGGCGCCGTCACGGCGGGCTTCCCGCCGGTGCCGCGGCTGCGGCTGCGCTCCCCCGGCGGCACGACGGTCGAGCGGGCCACCGCCCGGCCCTCCCACGTCGTCCCCCGGGCGGTGCTCGACGCGCGGCTGATCGCGGCCGCCCGGGACGCCGGGGCGGTGCTGCGCCGGCACGTGGTCCGGCGGCTCGCCGTGCGCACCGACGCCGTCGAGGTGGACGGGTCCGTCACGGCCGGGGTGCTGATCGGCGCCGACGGCGCGGAGTCGGTGGTCCGCCGGGCGCTGGGCGCCGGGCGCAACCGCCCCGACCACCTCGCCGTCGCCCTCCGCGGCTACGCCCCCGAGCCCCCCGGGCAGCGCGGCGTCCAGGTCATCACCACCACCGACCAGCGCTGGCCGGCCTACGCGTGGTCCTTCCCCCTGGGCGACGGGCGGGCCAACGTCGGGTACGGGGAACTGGTGTCGGGCGGCGCCACCCGGGCCGAGCTCGTCGCCGGGCTGCGCCGGCTGCTGCCGGGAGCCGAGCCCGAGGAGCTCCGCGCCCACCGGCTGCCGCTGAGCACCGGCCGACCCCGCCAGCCCGACGGGCGGGTGCTGCTGGCCGGGGACGCCGCCGCGTTGATCAACCCGCTGACCGGTGAGGGCATCTTCTACGCCGTGCTCTCCGGCGCTCTCGCCGGGCAGGCGGCCGCCCTGGGGGCGGGCGCGGGCGCGGCCTACCGGCGCGCGCTCGCCGACCGGCTCGGCCGGCACCTCCGGCACTCGGCGACGGCCTCCCGGCTGAGCCGCTGGCCGCTGCTGATGGACGCGGTGTTCCGGGCCGCGGCCGGCTCGCAGCGCGTGTTCGACGACGTGGTCGACCTCGGCCTCGCCGACGGCCGGCTCAGCCTGCGGGCCCTCGCGGGCGCCGCCCGCTCCCTGCGCCCCCCACCGGCCGGTTAGGCCGCCGCGACCTCCACCCGGCCACGCCCGGCGCGCTTGGCGGTGTACAGGGCGACGTCGGCGGCGGCGTAGAGCTCGCGCAGATCGGTGGCCGCGCCGACGACGTGCGAGACCCCGACGCTCACCGACATGGCCAGCGCGCTCCCGTCGGGGAGCACCAGCGGCGCACCGCCCACGGCGTCCAGCACCTGCTCGGCGCGGCGCACCGCGGTGGCCCGCGAGCAGTCGCGCAGCAGCACCGCGACCTCGTCCCCGCCCAACCGGCTGACCAGCGCGTCGGCGCTGCGGATCTGCTGCTTGATCAGCGTGGAGAGGTGCACCAGCGCGTCGTCGCCGGCCAGGTGACCGTGCACGTCGTTGATCATCTTGAACCGGTCGACGTCCATGAGGATCAGCGCGGTGCCCTGCGACGACGCCGGGGTGGCGCCGGCGGCATCCAGCGCCTCGTCCAGGACGCGCCGCGTGACCAGCCCGGTCAGCGTGTCGACGTCCGCCTGCTGCTGGAGCGCCGCCACCAGCCGCTCCTGCTTGCCGGTGGAGCGGATGAGCAGACCGCCGATCACGCCGAGCATGGCGCCGAAGAACGCGAAGTCGGTGAGGGCGCCCCTGAACGGCGCGGCGTCGAACAGCATGACTCCGCCGGCCGCCACGGCGGCGACCGTGGCGAGCACCGCGCCCGCCGTCCGCAGGTGGAAGCCCGCGTAGAGCACCACGAACGCCAGGAACGCCTGCGCGCGGGTCGACGTCCCCCCGTTGACGACCGCCAGGACGCACAGCACCGTCACCCCGCCGACGGCCAGGACGACGAACGCCCCGGCGCGGTCCAGCCGCTCCGCGGGCACCCGGTGGAAGAGGGCCGCCACCCCGACCAGGCCGAGCACGCAGGCCCAGACCACCGCCGGGCTCGCATCACCGTCCGCGGCGGGCCCCAGGAGGCCCACCAGGGCCAGCATCCCGGCGCACACGGCCAGGACGACGACGGCCGTGCGCGCCGCGGCACGGGGCTCGCGCGCTCGCAGCGACGGCGGGAAGCTCACCTCCCCCCATCGGCACGGGGACGTCGGCACCGGAGCTCCCCCTCCCCCGGACGGGGAGGCAACCCCCCGGCCGAGGAGGCAACCCCCCGGTGCGGTCGGCTCACCGCCGCCCGGGCAGCCGGGTGAACGCCTCCGTGCGCGCCGCGCCGTCGTACCCGCCCCGCGGCGCACCGAGGCCGAACAGCGCGCCGACGGTGGGCGCGACGTCCACCGTGCGCGCCGGCGCCCCGCTGACCGCCCCGGTGCGGACCAGGGGGTGCCCGCCGGACAGCAGGAAGGGGATCGGCTCGGTGGCCGGGTGCCCGTGGTTGCCGGGGATGGGGTTGGACAGCGGCGTCGGGTCGGTGAAGCGCCACCCGGCCCGGCAGTAGGCGACCAGGTCGCCGGCCTCCCGCCCCAGCCGCAGCTCCGCCGGCCGGTGCACCGACAGCACGCCCGGGTGCCCGGCCACCAGCCGCCGCACCTCCGCCAGCCCCGCCGCCCGCTGGGCGGCCGGCCCGGTCCAGTAGAGGAGGTCCGCTCCCCCGTTCTGAGCGATCTGCACAGCCTGCCGCAGGTCCGGTCGCGGGCGCAGGACGGCGTCCACCGAGACGAGGTTCGTCGGCACCGACCAGTCCATCGAGTGGTCGGCGAGCACCACCAGCACGCTGCTGGCCCACCGGCCGGTGCGCTGCAGGTGCCGCACGAACCGGCCCACCTGCAGGTCGGTGCCGCTCAGCGCGAGGGTGCGGGCGACGCGCAGGGTGCTGCCGGTCAGGTCGCTGTGCCCGACGCGGTCGATGTCGCCGAGGTTGACGAAGACCAGGTCGGGGTCGGCCTCGTCGACCATCGCGATCAGCGCGTCGGTGGTGGCGGCGTCCGGCGCGTGCCCGGTGACGGGGAGGACCGGGAACGGCTCCCAGCGGTAGGTGGCCCGCTCTCCGAAGATGCCGTACAGGTACTCCTTGGACAGCACGGTGCCCGTGGTCCGCCCGGTGGCGTTCACCCGCTCCAGCAGCGTGGGGAAGCGCAGGTCCGTGGGGCGGTCCAGGTCGCGGACGACGCCCTCGGTCCGGTCGAACACGGAGTTGGCCGGCACCCCGGACCGGTCGGGCCGGACGCCGGTCATCATCATCACGTGGTTGGGGATGGTCTCCATCACCGGCAGCGAGCGCGCCGACGGGAACCAGGTGCCCCCGGTCTTCAGCCGGTGCAGGTTCGGGGTGAGCAGCGGGGTGATCTCCTCCGGCCGCGTCCCGTCGACGACCAGCACGTAGACCCGCAGCCGGTCGGCCGCCCGGGCCCGCGGCGCGCCGAGCGCCGTCGACAGGACGACGGCCGCGCCGCCCGCGGCCGTGACCCGGAGGAACTGCCGGCGGTCCATGCCCTGCGCCGCGCCGCTCATCCCAGCCGCCGGGTCGCGCGCTCCACGCGGCCGGTGCCGGCCGGTGTCCGCCAGGACGTCGACCAGACCGCGGCCGACGCCGGATCGGTGCGGTCGGTGAGGACGTACCAGTCCATCTGGACCGCCTCCGGCGTGACGTCGAGTACCGAGAAGCCGTGCGAGTCGAAGTCCAGGTGCTTCACGTGCGGGTTGGCGACCCGGATCGCCGTCTCCACCGCCAGGGACGTCGTCCGGGGCGCGCTGCCGAGGATGTCGTCGAGGTTGTCGCTGGTCACCGAGGTGCACACGAGTTCCACTCCGAGGCTGTCGCGGGTGAGCGGGTAGGTGGCGTCGTCCGCGGGCAGCTCGGCCGCCCAGCCGGAGTGGATGTCGCCGGTGAGGAAGACGGTGTCGCGCAGGGCGCGGTCCCGCAGGTGTGCCCGCACCCGGTCCCGCTCGGCGGGGTAGCCGTCCCACTGGTCGACGTTGTAGGGCAGCCCGGTCACCGCCGGCGCCGGGGCGTCCACCAGCGAGGCGATCCCCCGCACGACCCGCAGGTCGAGCCCGTTCGGGAACCGCACCGGCGCGATCATCACCGGGTTGCCCACGAGTTTCCACTGCACCGCGTCGTCGGCGAGCCCCTCCAGCAGGTACTCCAGCTGCTCCGGCCCGGTCAGCGTGCGGCCGGCGTCGCCGAGGGCGGGATCGACCGGCGAGGCCGCCTGCTGGTCGCGGTAGGTGCGCAGGTCCAGCATCGACAGGCTGGCCAGCCGGCCGAACCGCAGCCGCCGGTAGAGCCGGCCGCCCGGCGTGTAGCGCACCGGCATCCACTCGGCATAGGCCTGCTGCGCGGCGCGGCGCCGGACGGCCCAGGCACCCTCGACCCCTTCCGCGTGGTTCTCCGCGCCGCCGGACCACGCGTCGTTGGCGCTCTCGTGGTCGTCCCAGGTGACCACCCAGGGCGCGGCGGCGTGCAGGGCCTGCAGGTCGGGATCGGCCTTGTACTGCGCGTGCCGGCGCCGGTAGTCGGCCAGCGTGACGATCTCGTGCGGCGGGTCGTGTGGCCGGACGACGATGTCACGCGCCTGGTACTCCCCCGGCGCGTACTCGTACAGGTAGTCGCCCAGGTGCACCACGAGGTCGAGGTCCCCGCGCGCGGCCAGGTGCCGGTAGGCGGTGAACCAGCCGGCCTGCAGGTTGGCGCAGGAGACCACCCCCATGCGCAGCCGCGGCACGGCGGCACCGGTGGCGGGCGCCGTGCGGGTGCGGCCCACCGGGGAGGTCGCCCCCCGGCAGCTGAAGCGGTACCAGTAGCCGGTGGCCGGCCGCAGCCCGGCGGCGTCCACCTTCACCGTGTGGTCGGCGGCGGGCCCGGTGCGCACCCGCCCCCGGCGGACGACGCGGCGGAAGCCGGGGTCGGTGGCCACCTCCCAGCCGACCTCCACGACGGGGCCGGCGCCGGAGCCCGGCGTCGAGCGGGCGTCGGGCGTCACGCGGGTCCAGAGGACCACGGCGTCGGGCAGTGGATCGCCGGAGGCGACCCCGTGCGCGAACGGCAAGGGGCCGCGGGCGGGGGCCGGCGGCGCGGCGGCGGCGGGGCCGGCGGCCGCTGCGCCCGCAACCCCGGCGCCGGTGACGGCGGCCAGTTGCAGGGCGGTGCGGCGGGAGATCGGCGGCGTACGGGTGATCACGGTCCGTCCATTGACCGGGCCCCCGCGCAGTTACGGCCTGGACGCAGCGTTCACCGAGCGTTCGCCGCCGGTTCCGCGTCGCCTCCCTCGCGCCTCGCGGCGGCAGCGCTCAGCGCAGCGCGGTCACCAGGGTGACCCCGGTCGCCCCGACGGTCTGGACGACGAAGCCGAGCTCGGCCAGCGTGTCGGCGAGGGCGGCGGCCATGACCTCCTGCACGACCACCTGCGCCGCCTCGCCGCGCGAGTGCTGCACGCCCATCCGGTCGTGCGTCCGCCAGCTGACCAGCACCCCGCAGGACGCGGGCTCGGGCACCAGGCAGACCCCGCCCGCCGTCCCGCTCCCGGCGGCGTCGTGCAGCGGCAGCCCGGCCTCGACCAGCGCCGCGGCGACCTCCACGACCAGGGTGGTCAGCGGGTCGGTGTCGGTCAGCAGCGCGTCCCAGTCCTCGGACAGCCGGTCGAGCTGGTCGCCGAGCTCGGTCAGCCAGACCCGGTCCGCCGGCGAGGGTCGCGGGGCGATCGTGCCGTCGGGCCGCGGGGTGCCGAAGACGGTCAGGGCCGCCAGCTCACCCGACAGCGCCGCCCAGTCGGCGTCGATCCGGTCGTCGAAGGGGCCGGCCACCACCTGGGCCGCCTCGTCGACCAGCCACCAGCCGTTCGCGGCCACGGGAGCGGCGGCGGCCGGCCGCGCGGGCGCCGGCGCCGCGGCGGGCCGGAGGGCGAGGGCGACCGCCCGGGGGCGCCCCTGGGCCCCGCCATCGGCCGGAGCGGGGGCGGGGGCGGCGCGGCGTCCGGCCGGGTGGGTGCCGGCGGCGCGCGCCGCGGCACGCTGGGCCTGCTGGGTGGTGGCCGCGCCGGCGTACTCGTACCGGGCGGTGGAGCTGGCGCCGAGCGCGACCACCACCGCGGTGCAGAGCAGGAAGCCCAGCACCGCAGCGGCCGGCCACAGCAGCATCGTGCCCATGATCACCAGAGGACTCCTCCGTGCGCGCGTCGCGGCCGGGGAAGGTGCCGCGATCACGGGTGAAGTTACGGCGCACCGACCTCCTCATCGGCGGCTTCGACGCCACCCCGGAACGCCCGTCACCGGATCGTTGCGACCGGCTCCGCGAGCGTGCGGTCACCCCTCGCCCGGATCACCGTCATGTCGACATGGACGGCGCTGACCAGCGCGGATGCGCCTGGCGCAGGCTCGGTCACCCCGGCGGGGGCGGCGGGTCGCGGGACGGTGGACGCCACGGCGGGGGCGCATCCCCCGCCGCCGCGCGCAGCCGCCCGGTGGACCTCCCGCGCGACGCGGAACGGCCCGCCGGCGGGTGCCGACGGGCCGTTCGCGTGCTGCGCTACCGGGTCAGTTGACCCGCACCTGCATGAGCGCGCCCTGCGCGCTCATGCCGGTCACGGTGATCGTCGTGCCGGTCTTGGGCACGTCGACGCCGGTCCAGCCGTTGGCGTCGGGCTGCTCGCCCGGCGCCACCCACCAGTCCTTGGTGTCGTCGAAGGTGCGCACGGCCGGGAGGCCGCCGACCTTCTGGCCCACACCGGTGTCCGGGTCGTGGAGGGTGATCTTGTCCGTCGGCTGGAGCCCGAAGGTGGAGTCGTAGGACTGCACCCGCGGCCGCCAGCTCTCCCCGTTCGTGCGGTCCTCGCCCTCGTCGTCGGTCGGCTCGTAGAGCAGGCCCGGGTGGGCGTCGACCGGGAGGACGAGGCCCGCACCGGGGTGGGCGCCGACGTTGTTGTCGTTGTACTGGGTGTTCCAGTAGCTGATCAGCAGGCCGTCCTGGTACGGGAAGTGCTCGACCCAGTTCGGCCGCCGCGGGTCACCGAAGTTGTACGGCCCCGTCTTCAGCCCCGCGTCGTAGCCGGTGTAGGCCCGGTTCTCGAGGATGTAGGCGTTGAAGTACGAGTTCGTCGTCGTGCCGGTGGTCAGCTCGAAGCCCTCCAGCGTCCAGTCGGTGACCGGTGCGCCGTCGATGGCCACGGCGTCGACCTGCAGGCCCGGCTCGGTGGCCGCGCCGTCGGTCCAGTACCGGAAGCCGACCTGCGCACCGTCGGGCACGCCCGCCAGGCCGGCCGTGAGCTCGACCCACTCGCCACCGGTGCTGCCGGTGATGCCGTGGCCGAAGTTCTGGCCGTTGGGGTCGGTCGTCGTGGACAGGTTGGTCGGGATCGACGTGAAGGTGGCACCCCCGTCGGTGGAGTACACCGCGTAGGCGTAGTCCCAGTCCGCCTCGATCTCGTACTTGACCTGGGCGGTCAGCTCGCCGGCCCCGGCGGGCTTGGGCGCCAGCATGCTGTGGTCGAGGTCGTCGCCCGAGCCGGAGTACCAGAAGTCCTCGCCCTCGAACGGCGTGCCGATCGTGGCGGTGACCTCCTTCTCCGGGAGGACGACGACGGCGGCCTGGTTCTCCTTGGAGTTGTACGCCGCCGGGCCGAGCCGCAGGTTCGCGCTCTCGCCGGGCTGCACCACCTCGTAGTTGAGCCAGCCCAGCTGCAGCTTCTCCCACGCGCCCATGTGGATCGGCTGGGTACCGATGCCGTCCTCGGGGCGGCCGGAGTTGCCGTAGGAGCCGGAGCTCATCAGCGTCCAGAAGGCGGTGCTGTTCTCCGCGCCGCCGCTGTTGCCGGAGGTGTCGTAGAGGTCGGGCAGACCGAGGTCGTGACCGAACTCGTGGGCGAAGACGCCGACGCCGCCGTTCTCGGGCTCGACGGTGTAGTCACCGATCCAGTACTTCGAGCCGCCCACCTGTGCGCCGCCGAGCGGGTTCACCGCACCGTCGACCGTCGGGCCGGCGGTACCGATCCGGTTGGTCTGGTTGTACCAGCGGTGGCTCCAGATGGCGTCGTCGCCGAGGACGCCGCCACCGACCTCCTCGCCCTCGCCCGAGTGCACGGCCTGGAAGTGGTCGATGTAGCCGTCGGCCTCGTCGAAGATGCCGTCGCCGTCGGAGTCGTAGCGGTCCCAGACGTCGAACTGCGAGAGGTACTCGTCGATCTGCTCGGCGGTCCTGCCGGCGGCCAGCTGGTTGGCGTACCAGGTGTTCACCGAGTCGTTGATGAAGCCCCAGACGGCGCTGTCGCCCAGGTCGTTGTCGCCGTAGGAGGCACCCGTCCCGGGCACCTGCACCCAGTCCTCGACCTCACCGGTGACGGTGTAGCGGCCCGAGGAGAGCTGCTCGTAGAAGTTGGCCACCGAGTTGACGCCCGGGGCGGAGCTGTAGAGCAGGGTGTCGAAGTAGCCCTGCGAGAAGTCCTCGGTCCAGATGGTGGTGTTGTCCACCGACCGCTTGGGCTCCGGGATCGAGTTGTGCGGCAGGTCGCTGAACTCGCCGAGGACGGTCCAGATCGCGTCGCTGTCCTCCTGGGCCAGCTCGACGTAGCGGCCGCGGGCCACCTCGACCACCTTGTTGCTGCCCCGCGGCGTGGTCTGCCCGGTGAGCACCTGCTCGAGCGCCTCGGCACGCAGCGCCTGCTGCGTCTCGGCGAGCGGGTTGGGCAGGTCGTGGGCGCGCTGCGGGGTCGCGGGGGCGTCTTCTGCGGGGGGTGCGGCGGAAGCCGTCACGGGCACCGCCATGACCAGGGCGGCGCCGGCGACGACGGCCAGAGCTCTCTTCAAGGATGGTTCTCCTGCGTTCGGAGGAAGACCGTCCAGCCGGCCGGTGGGGGGCCACCGGCGGCCGCTCGCGGGCGGTCGAGCGGGACGTTAGATGCAGCCTGCACCTGTGTCTACATATCGACACCGACCGGTCACGCTGCGGTCGCGCCTCGCCACGGGGAACTACGGATCCGACCAGGCTCTTTACCGTTGCGAAACAGTCTCCGGACCGCCGGATCCGCCCCCATCGTGTCCCATGCTGTGGGACGGTCGGGTCCGAGGCGGGACACATGGCAGGTCAGACGCCCGTCCGGGCGGTGTGGCGACCTCGCGCGGCACCGCAGTGCGGAGGGCGTGGGATTCGAACCCACGAAGAGGGGTTACCTCTTAGCGGTTTTCAAGACCGCCGCCATCGGCCACTAGGCGAGCCCTCCTGGCGCCGTCGAGGCTAGTGCGTCAGCCCGGGCGCCCGCTCCCGGCCCACCCGCGCCGGGCCGAGCGCGCCGGACGCTGTGCGCGGATCGGCAGGAGACACCGGTCGACCTGCCGGTCGGCGCACACGCCGGAACGTTCCGCCGGGGAGCAGCGCGACCGGCTCGAACCCGGTGCACCGCGCACGCCGTCCATCGCGCGCACTAGGGTGGTGCCGCCCACCGACCGGAGCGAAGGAGCGCCGTGGCCTCCGTGCCCGACGAGCGGCCGGCGCACGCAGGCGTGACCGTCAACGATCGGCGGCCGCGCGCCACCTGGCGGCTGGCGCTGCCCGCCGTCGCCCTCGTCCTGGTGGCGCTCTGCCTGCGCGCGCCCTTCGCCGCCGTGGGGCCGCTGCTCGCCGAACTCGGCGACGAGCTCGCGCTCTCCACCGGGGCGCTCGCCGTCGTCACCGCCCTGCCGCTGGTCTGCTTCGGGCTCGTCTCGCCGTTCGCCCCTGCCCTCGCGACGCGCCTGGGCCTGCACCGGGCGGTGCTGTTCGGCGTCGTCCTGCTAGCGGTCGGCATCCTGGTGCGGCTGGCCGCCACGCCGGGGCTCTACGTGGGCACCGTGCTGCTCACCGGCGGGATCGCGATCGGGAACGTCCTGCTGCCCGCGGTGGCGCGGGCGGAGTACGGCGCGCGCAGCGCGGTCGTCGTCGGGATGATCGTCGCCTCCATGGCGGCGTCGGCCAGCATCGGGGCCGGGGTGGCGCAGCCGCTGGCCGCCGCCGCCGGCAGCGCCGTGGTCGGCCTGCTGCTCTGGGGCGTGCCCGTGCTGGCCGCCCTGGTCGCGGTGGCCGCCCTCGCCCGTGCGCGGCGCGACGTCCCGCCCCCGCCGCCGGCTCCCCAGGGCGCCCGCACCGCGGTCCTGCGCGACCGGGTGGCCCTCGCCGTCACCCTCTTCTTCGGGCTCCAGTCGCTCGCGTTCTACGCGATGCTGACCTGGCTGGCCGAGATCCTCGAGGCCGAGGCCGGCCTCTCCCCCGTCGCGGCCGGCGGCCTGCTGGCGCTCGCTGCCGCGCTGGGCATCCCCGCGTCGCTGGTCGTCCCCCCGCTCGCGGCCCGGCGTCCCGGCCAGGGCGGGTGGGTGCTCGTCGGCACCCTGCCGGTCATCGCCGGGATCACCGGCCTCGTCCTCGCCCCGGCGGCGGCTCCCCTGCTGTGGGCGCTGCTCTACGGCCTCGGCACCGGCGTCTCGTTCCCCCTGGCCATGACGCTCATCCTGCAGCGCACCCGGGACGCCGCCCAGACCGGTCGGCTGTCGGCGTCCGCGCAGAGCGTCGGCTACCTGCTGGCCGCCACCGGCCCGCTGGGCGTCGGCCTGCTGCACGAGGCCACCGGGGAGTGGGTTCCGGGGCTGCTCCTCCTGCTGGTCGTCGTCCTGGCCCAGACGGCCGTCGGGCTCGCCGCGGCCCGCCCCCGACTGGTCGGCTCCGCCGTCTGACCCGCTCAGCCGCCGGGGTCGGCGGTGACGCCCTCGGGCGTCTTCGTGACCGGGGTGCCGACGACGCCGTGCAGGTGGCACGCGGCCAGCTGGCCGGGCGCCCCGGCCGGCTGCAGCGCCGGGTCAACGTCGTCGCACGGCTCGAAGACGTACGGGCAGCGGGTGCGGAACCGGCAGCCCGAGGGGACGTCGGAGGGCGAGGGGACGTCGCCGTGCAGCACGATCCGCTCCCGCGCTCGTTCCTGCGCCGGGTGCGGCAGCGGCACCGCCGACAGCAGCGCCTGCGTGTACGGCATCTGCGGCTCGCTGCCCACGGCGGCCGCGGGCCCGATCTCCACGATCCGGCCCAGGTACATGACGGCGATCCGGTCGGAGATGTGCCGGACGGCGGAGAGGTCGTGGGAGATGAACAGCAGGGTGAGCCCCAGCTGCCGCTGCAGCCGGCGCAGCAGGTTGAGCACCTGCGCCTGCACGCTCACGTCGAGGGAGGCGATCGCCTCGTCGCAGACCAGGAAGTCCGGCTCCCCCGCCAGCGCCCGGGCGATGCCGACGCGCTGGCGCTGCCCACCGGAGAACTCGTGCGGGTAGCGGCCGGCCACCACGGGGTCGAGCCCGACCAGCTCCAGCAGCTCGCCCACCCGCGCCGCGCGCTCGCTCTTGCCCGAGCGCAGGCCGTGCACCTCCAGCGGCTCGCTCACCGTCTGCGCCACGGTGCGCCGCGGGTCGAGGGAGGCGAACGGGTCCTGGAACACCATCCCGGCCCGGCGGCGCATCTCCTTGAGGCCGCGGCGGTCCAGCGAGGTGGCATCGGTGCCGTCGAAGGTGACCGTGCCCCCGGTCGGCGGCACCAGCCGCAGCAGCGCGTTGCCCAGCGTCGACTTCCCGCAGCCGGACTCGCCCACCAGGCCCAGGGTCTCGCCACGCAGGATGTCCAGGTCGACGCCGTCCACCGCGCGCAGCACGCTCGCGGGCGTCCGCCGCAGGCCGCCGCCCCCGATGGGGAAGTGCACCTCCAGCCCGCGGGCGGAGACCAGCACGTCCTCGCTCATGCCCGGCTCCCCCCGTCCACGCCCTCGGTGCACCAGGTGGCCGCGCGGTGCGGCAGCCCCGCGCCGTCGCCCGCGTAGCTGCCCGACGCGGTCGCGCCCGCCGGCCCACCGGCCGCGGCGCGGGGCACGATCGCCAGCGGCGGCTGCTCGGTCTCGCAGCGCGGATCGGACCGCACCGGGCAGCGCGGCCAGAACACGCAGCCCGGGGGCAGGTCGGTGGGCGGGGGCGGCAGCCCCGGGATCGCGGTCAGCTCGGGCACCTCGCCGTCGGGGCCCACCGGCGCCGCCAGGTCGGGCAGCGAGCCGAGCAGCCCGCGGGTGTACGGGTGCGCCGGGCGCTCCAGGACGTCGTCGACCGTGCCGTCCTCCACGCACCGGCCGCCGTACATGACCAGCACCCGGTCGGCGATCCCGGCGACGACGCCGAGGTCGTGGGTGATCCAGATGACGCCGGTGCCGTGCTCGGCCTGCAGCTTCTCGACCAGATCGATGATCTGCGCCTGCACGGTGACGTCCAGCGCCGTCGTCGCCTCGTCGGCGATGAGCAGCGAGGGCGAGTTGCTCAGCGCGATCGCGATGACGACCCGCTGGCGCATGCCGCCCGAGAACTCGTGCGGGTAGCGGTCCAGCGCCTTCTCCGGATCGGGCAGGCCCACCTCGCGGAGCAGCTCCGCCGCGCGGGCCCGGGCGTCGGCCTTGGCGACGTCGCCGTGCGCCCGGATGCCCTCGACCAGCTGCCGGCCGACCGTGAGCACCGGGTTCAGCGACGTCATCGGGTCCTGGAACACCATGCCGGCGCCCGGGCCGCGCACCTGGCGCAGCCGCTCGGGCGGCATGGTCAGCAGGTCCTCGCCCTGCAGCAGGGCCCGGCCGGTCACCGTCGCCACCCGGGCGGGCAACAGGCCGAGCAGCGCCAGCACCGAGACGCTCTTGCCGCTGCCGGACTCGCCCACGACGGCGACCGTCTCCCCCGCGCCGACGGTGTAGCTCAGCCCGTTGACGACGTCGGCGGGCCCGCGCGGGGTGCGCAGCCGCACCCGCAGGTCCTCGACCTCCAGCACCGGCTCGCCGCTCACTTGCCACCCCCGGCCATGAGGGTCCGCTGCCTCGGGTCGAGCGCGTCGCGCAGCCCGTCACCGAGCAGGTTGAAGCAGAGCACGGTCAGGAAGATCGCCATCCCCGGGAAGAACGCCAGCCACCAGGCCAGGTCGATGTAGCCGCGCCCCTCGGCCAGCATCAGCCCCCACGACGGGTTGGGCGGCTGGGTGCCCAGGCCGAGGAACGACAGCGCCGCCTC
This sequence comes from Blastococcus sp. SYSU DS1024, assembly GCF_054050795.1. Lineage (NCBI taxonomy): Bacteria > Bacillati > Actinomycetota > Actinomycetes > Geodermatophilales > Geodermatophilaceae > Blastococcus > Blastococcus sp. SYSU DS1024. The sequence goes on along the minus strand of NZ_JBJHAA010000006.1, from coordinate 78,042 downwards.
GGCCAGCACCGCGAACGCCAGGCTGATCGAGGTCTGCACGATGATCGGCGGTGCGGCGTTCGGGAGGATGTGGCGGGTCAGGATCCGCCAGTCCGAGGCCCCCACCGACCGCGATGCCCGCACGTACACCTCCTCGCGCACGCCCAGCACGCTCGCGCGGGTGACCCGGGCGAAGATCGGCGTGTAGACGATCCCGATGGCCAGCGCGGTGTTCCCCGACCCGGGGCCGCGGACGGCGAGGACGGCGATCGCCAGCAGCACCGCGGGGAACGCGAAGAGCATGTCCATGAACCGCATCAGGACGTCGTCGACCCACGTGCCGTAGTAGCCGGCGAGCAGGCCGATCAGGGTGCCGACGACCAGCGCGAAGCCGACGGCGAGAAACCCCACCCGCAGCGACACCGAGGCGCCCAGGATCACCCGGCTGAGGATGTCCCGGCCCAAGTCGTCGGTGCCGAACGGGTGCGCCCAGCTGGGTGGCTGGAGCCGGTCGGTCACCGAGATCTCGTTGGCCCCCTCCGGGGCGAACGTGTCGTCGAAGACCGCCACGACCACGATCAGCAGCAGGACCACCGAGGCGATCGCCGCCGTCGGGTTGTGCGCCAGCAGGCTCAGCGTCTCCCGCCAGCGCGGGCGGGCCGGGCGCAGCGTCGGCGGCGTCCGCGACTCCCGCTGCGGCGAGCCGCCCGGAGGCTCCTCGGGGGTCTCCGGGCGGCGCTCGCCGTCCGGCTCCTGGTAGGGCGGCGGGCCCGGTGTCGGCTGGATGCTCATGGCAGCAGGCCCCGGCCGGGTGTCGTCGGCAGGACCCGGCTGGGGGTCATCAGCAGGACCCGGCTGGGGGTCATCAGCAGGACCCGGCTGGGGATCATCAGCAGGACTCGGCTGCGTGTCATCGCCTGATCCGGGGGTCGATCGCGGTGTAGAGGAGGTCGACGACGAGGTTGATCACCAGGAAGACCAGCGCGAACAGCAGGATGGCGCCCTGCAGCACCGGGTAGTCGCGGGCCTGCACGGCCTGCAGCGCCAGCTGGCCCAGCCCCGGCCAGGAGAAGACGATCTCGACGACGACCACCCCCGACAGCAGGTAGGCCAGCTGCACGCCGGTCACCGTGACCAGCGGCAGCAGGGCGTTGCGGAGCACGTGCCAGGAGAAGACCTGTCGCTGCGGCAGCCCCTTGGCCTGCGCCGTCCGCACGTGGTCGGCGCCGAGGGCCTCCAGCATGCTGGACCGGACGAACCGGGTGATCACCGAACCGGAGACCACGCCGGTCACCAGCGCCGGCATGAGCAGCCGCTGGAACCAGGCTCCGGGGTCCTCGCTGAGCGGCACGTAGCCGCCCGAGGGCAGCCAGCCCAGCGTCCCGGCGAAGACCAGGATCAGCACGATGCCCATCCAGAAGTCGGGCACCGAGATGCCGAACTGGCTGATCACCGTGGCGACCCGGTCGACGAGCGAGCGCGGACGCAGCGCCGAGATCGTGCCCAGCGGGATGGCGATGAGCAGCGCCACCAGGATCGCGGCGAACGCCAGCGTCAACGTGGCCGGCAACCGCTCGGCGATCTGGGAGGTCACCGTCTCGCCGCTGCGGAAGCTGACCCCCAGGTCACCGGTGAGCGCCCGGCCGAACCAGCCGAAGAACTGCTCGACCAGCGGCTGGTCGAGCCCCGACCGCTCGCGGAGGGCGTCGTAGCTCTGCTGCGAGAAGCGGGTGCCGAGGGCGAGCCGCACCGGATCGCCCGGTACGAGGTGCACCAGGGCGAACACGATGACGCTCACTCCGGCGAGGACGACCGCCGACTGGCCGATGCGCCGGAGGACGTAGCCGGTCAGGGCAGCTCCACGCCTTCGAAGTTGATCGCCTTGTCCGCGCGGATCTCGTACCCGGACAGCCCCGGCGCCCAGGCCTGCACGACGTCGGGGTTGTACAGGTACAGGTAGGAGACGTCGTCGACGATGAGCGTCGCCGCCTGGTCGTAGAGCTCCTTGCGGGCGTCCTGGTCGGTCTCCGTGGCGGCCTGGGTCAGCAGCTCGTCGACCTGCGGGTTGCTGTAGCCCTGGTAGTTGCTGGAGCCGTCGGTGATGTGCTGGGCGTGGTAGAAGTCGAACGGGTCGATGTTGCCCAGCCAGCCGAGCATGAAGGCGTCGAAGTCGCCCTGGCTCTGCCGGTCCAGCCAGGTGGCGAAGTCCACGGTCTGGACGTCCACCTCGATCCCGATCGGCTGCAGCTGGCTGGCGATGACCTGCGCGGCGGTGACGGTCTCGGGGAACTCGTCGGTGACCATCAGGCCCATCGTGATCGGCGTCTGGACGCCGGCCTCCTCCAGCAGCGCCTGCGCCTCCTCGGCGCTGGGCTCGAAGGGCGAGTAGTCGTAGTAGTAGAAGCTGTCCTCGGGGATGGCCGTCTGGTTGGGCTGCGCCGCCCCGAAGCGGGCCGCCTCGGTGACCGCGGCCCGGTCGACGGCGGTGGCGATCGCCTGCCGCACGAGCGGGTTCCCGAAGGGCTCCCGGTCGTAGTTCATGCTCATGTACCAGTAGTCGACGCTGGGCGTGGTGGCCAGCTCGACGGCGTCGTCACCCTCCAGCGACTCGATCTGCTGCGGCGGGACGTTGTCGGTCCACTGCACCTCGCCGTTCTGCAGCGCCGTCAGCGCCGCGGCCGGCTCGGTGACGTAGCGGAACTCGACCCCGTCGACGGTCGGCGCGCCGCCCCAGTAGTCCTCGTAGGCGGCCAGCTCGGTGCCGCTCGCGCCGAAGCTCTCCAGCGTGAACGGCCCGGTGCCCACCGCCTCGGTCTGGAGGTCGTACTCCTCGGCCGCGCCCTCGGGCAGGATCGCCATGCCCTTGAAGGCGCCGATCAGCGCCGGCAGGTTGGGCGTCGGCTGGCTGACGGTGATCTCGACGGTCTGCGGGTCGACCTCCTCGACGCTCTCGACCGTCGCGAACCGGTAGGCGTTGTTGAGCTCCTCGTCGATGATCCGGTTGTAGGAGTAGACGACGTCGGCGGCGTCGAACTCGGTGCCGTCGTGGAACGTGACGTCCTCGCGGAGGTTGAACGTCCAGGTCAGCCCGTCGTCGCTGACCTCCCAGTCGGTGGCCAGGCTGGGCTCCATCGTCAGGTCCTGGGCGTTCGGGACGACGAGGGTGTCGTAGACGTTCTCCAGCACCTGGAAGCTCGGGTAGGCGCTGGTGACGTGCGGGTCCAGCTGGTCGGGCTGCGCGCTCACCGCGGCCACGAGCACGTTGTCCCCGCCGCCACCGCCACCGCCGGTGTCGACGCTCTCCCCACCGCCGCCGCACGCGGAGAGGGCGAGCGCGCCGACGGCGCCCAGGGACAGGAGTCGGGTGCTGCGCACGGGAACCTCCGGGGTCGGGGCAGGTCGTCCACCTCCGACCTTGACCCCGTCACTGCCGGCCGACAACCCGAACCAGCCGCTGAGCAGGATCGTTGCCTGTTCGAGACATCCCGCCCGCGGCGCGCCAGACTCACCCCCGTGGAACTCACCTGCCGTCGCCGGACGCTGCGCCTGCGCGACACGTTCACGATCGCCCGCTCGTCGGTGGACACCGAGGAGGTGCTCGTGGTGCAGGTCGACGACGGGGGCGTCCGCGGGTACGGCGAGGGCGCGCCGGTGGCCTACTGGGGCGAATCGGTGGCCGCGATGGCCGACGCCGTCGCCGCGGACGGGCGCGCGCTGCTCGGCGACGACCTGCGCGACCTCGAGGGCATCGCCGGCCGGCTGCGCGCCTGGGACGGTCCGCAGGGCGCGAAGATGGCCCTCGACGGTGCCGCGCACGACTGGGTCGGCCGCCGGTACGGCCTGCCGGTGTGGCGGCTCCTCGGCCTCGACGGCGTCGCCCCGCCGACGAGCTTCACGATCGGCATCTCGACGGTGGAGGAGACCGTGGCCCGCGTGCGCCGGGCCCCGGGTTTCGCCGTCTACAAGGTGAAGGTCGGCGGCCCAGGCGATCTGGAGCGGCTGGCGGCGATCCGGGCGGTCTCCGGCGCCCGGCTTCGGATCGACGGCAACGAGGGCTGGACGTTCGAGCAGGCTCGAGACCTCACCCCGCGGCTGCGGGAGCTCGGCGTGGAGATGGTCGAGCAGCCCTTCCCCGCGGCCGACCTGGACTCCTTCGCCCGCTACCGCGAGCTGCCCGGGCGGCTCCCGGTCTTCGTCGACGAGGGGTGCAAGGACCTCGCCTCGGTGGCCGGCGTCGCCGGCTACGCGGACGGCATCGTGGTGAAGCTGGCCAAGTGCGGCGGCATCCGCGAGGCGCACCGCATGATCGCCGCGGCGGCCGCGCTGGACCTGCGGGTGATGCTCGGCTGCATGATCGAGTCGCAGCTCGGCATCGCGCAGGCCGCCCAGCTGGGCCCGCTGGCCGACCTGGTCGACCTGGACGGCCACCTGCTGATCAGCGACGAGCCGTTCACCGGCCTGGGGTTACGGGACGGCCGGCTGGTGCTGCCGGACGCGCCGGGGTTCGGGCTCACCGCCCGGGAGGCGGCGTGAGCGGCGAACGGCTCGCCGTGCTCACCGGCGGCCAGCTCGCGGAGTCCTACGCCAAGACCGCGCACGGGGTGCTGCGCTACGGCGCCCGCGAGGTCGTGTGCGTGATCGACGACGTCCACGCCGGGCGGCGGGCGGTGGACGTCGTCCCGTTCTGCGCCCGTCCGGTGCCGGTCGTCGCGGACGTCGCGGCCGCCCGGGAGCTCGGCGCGACGACGGTGCTGCTGGGCGTGGCCCCGCTCGGGGGCCGGCTGACCGACGCCTGGCGGCGGACGCTGCTCACCGCGCTGCGCCTGGGGATGCACGTGGAGGCGGGGCTGCACACCGACCTGCGCGCCGATCCGGAGCTGGCGGCCGCCGCCCGGGCCTCGGGGGTGCGGATCCGGGACCTGCGGGCGGTGCCGGACGACCTCGGGGTGCCGCTCGCCGGGCCGGTCGGGGCCCGGGTCGTGCACACGGTGGGCTCGGACTGCGCGATCGGGAAGATGAGCGTCGTCCTGGAGCTCGACCGGGCCGCGCGGGACCGCGGGCTGCGCTCGGTGTTCGTGGCCACCGGGCAGACCGGGGTCGCCATCTCCGGCTGGGGCATGGCCGTCGACCACGTGATCTCCGACTTCGTCGCCGGCGCCGCCGACCGGCTGGTGCGCGAGGGGGCGACCCGTGGTGACCTGCTCTGGCTGGAGGGCCAGGGCTCGATCCACCACCCGGCCTACTCGGGGGTGACGCTCGGCCTGCTGCACGGCTCCTCGGCCGACGCGCTGGTGCTGTGCCACCGGGCCGGGCGCACCGCGATCGCCGACTACCCGGGCACCGCGCTGCCGCCGCTGGGCGAGCTCGTGCGCGGCTACGAGCAGGCCGCCGGGTGGGTGCGCCCCGCGCGGGTCGCCGCCGTCGCGCTGAACACCGCCGGGCTGGGCGACGACGACGCCCGGGCCGCGGTCGAGGCCGCCGCGGCGGAGACCGGGCTGGTCACCGACGACGTCGTCCGCTTCGGCGCCACCCGGGTGCTCGACGCCGTGCTGGGCGTGCTCGACCGGAGGTGAGCCGGGTCAGCCGTCGACGGTGACGTCGTTCCAGGGCAGCTGCGGCTCCACCCAGGGGAAGACGACGAAGAGCAGCAGGGCGCAGACGGCGAGCGCCAGCACCAGCGCCTCCAGCGCCTTCACGCCCCTGCCGCCGGGCAGGGAACGCCAGATCCAGCCGTACATCGCAGCCTCCTCGGTCAGCTCTCGCGCAACGCCGGCGGGCCGTCGGGCATCTCGGCCTTGGGGATGCCCGCGCCGTCGAGCTCCGCGTGGATGATCAGCCGCTGCTTCGCGGAGAACCGCGGGTGGCAGGTCGTGAGCGTGAGGTAGGAGCCCGTCGGCCCGACCGCGACATCGGCGTTCGGCGTCGGGGCGATGACCGAGACGTCGCTCGGGCTGACGATCTGCATGCCGGGGATGCCGCTGGGATCGGCGTCGACGTCGCCGGTCGCGGGGTCGCCCAGCACCCGGTACACGAACCAGCTGTCGACGGTCTCCACGACGATCGGGTCGCCGGGCTGCATCGCGTCCAGCTCCAGGAAGGGCGAGCCCTTGCCCACGCGGTGGCCGGCCAGCGCGACGTTGCCGGGCTCACCGGGCATCGCCGTGTCGGCGTAGTGGCCGGGGCCCTGCGAGAGCGCTTCCTCGGTGGTCCCCTCGAGGATCACCCGGGCGTAGTCCTCGCCCAGCCGGGGGATCCGCAGGACGCCGAACGCATCCCCGATCTCCACCTGGACCAGGCCGGCGTCGGCGTCGGCGTCCTCCCAGCGCTCCTGCAGCTCGGCGCTGAGCTGGTCCTGCCGGCGGTCGGTGAGCAGGTCGGTGACGTACACCTCGTAGACGACGAACAGGAGCAGCACCAGGCCGGCGGTGACGAACAGCTCACCGATGCCGCGGGACACCACCTGCCACCGCGGCTCGCGGCGCCGGGGCTCGGCGGCCGGCTGGTCGCGGTCGTCGTCCCACGGCTGGTCGTCCCAGGAGCCGTCGTCCCAGGAGCGGTCGTCCGGGGAGAGGTCGTCCCAGGCGCCGTCGTCCGAGACCAGCTCGTCCCAGTGCTCGTCCCACGGCCCGTCGTCCCACGGACGATCGGCCGGAGGCTCTTCGGCGACGGTGCCCGTCGAGCTGCCCCCCGCGTCCGGGAGCGCGCCGTGCCGGGGCGCGGCGTCGCGGGCGGGCACCGGCGGCACGGGCGGGCGACCGAGCACCGGCACCACGTCGGGCTCGTCGACGCGGTCCCACCGCTGCGTGGGACGGGTGTCGTCCTCGCGCCGTCCCCGGTCCGGGTCCGCCATACCGTGCCCCCGGTCGTCGGCCTGCGATGCACGCCCGTGGCGCGCTCGGCCAGATGTTAAGTGACGGAACGAGCGCTCAGCGTGATCCGACGCGCCGGGAAAGCTGCCGGTCGGACCGTGTGCCCGGGGAGGCAGGGATCGGGCCCGGAACTGCCCGTTCGCGCACGCTGATCGGCCGCGCGACGGCGCGTCAACGGATCTGCACGCCGGAGATGGTCCGGGCGATGACCAGGCGCTGGATCTCCGAGGTGCCTTCGAAGATCGTGTAGATCTTGGCGTCCCGCGCCATGCGCTCGACGGGGTAGTCGCGGGTGTAGCCGTTGCCCCCGAGGATCTGCATCGCCTGCTCGGTGACCCGCACCGCGGTCTCCCCGGCGACGAGCTTGCTCATCGAGCCCTCGGCGGCGGTGAACCGCTGCCCGTTGCGCGCCATCCAGGCGGCGCGCCAGACGAGCAGGCGGGCGGCGTCGATCCGCGTCCGCATGTCGGCGAGCTGGAAGGCGATCGCCTGGTTCTCGATGATCGGCCGGCCGAACTGCACCCGCTGCCTGGCGTAGTCCAGCGCGTAGTCGTAGGCGGCCCGCGCCACCCCGACCGCCTGCGCGCCGACCGCGGGGCGGGTGCGCTCGAAGGTGGCCATCGAGGGCTGCGTACGACCGCTCCTGACGCCCTCACGGGCGCGGGCCAGGCGCTCCTCCAGCTTCTCCCGGCCGCCGAGCAGGCAGTCGCCGGGGATGCGGCACTCGTCGAGCACGACCTCGGCCGTGTGCGAGGCGCGGATGCCGTGCTTGAGGAACTTCTGCCCCTGGCTGATGCCCGTCGTGCCTGGCGGGACGACGAAGCTCGCGTGCCCGCGTGCCTTGAGCTCCGGGTCGACGACGGCGGTGACCACGTGGATGTCGGCGATCCCGCCGTTGGTGGCCCACGTCTTGGTGCCGGTGAGCACCCACTCGTCGGCCGCCTCGTCGTAGACGGCCCGGGTGCGCATCGCGCCGACGTCGGAGCCGGCGTCGGGTTCCGAGGAGCAGAACGCCGCGACCTTCGGTTCGGCCTCGGTGCCGAACATGGCGGGGATCCACTGGCCGACCTGCTCGTCGGTGCCGTTCGCCCGCACCGACGCGGCCGCCAGGGTGGTGCCGACGATCGCCAGCCCGATCCCGGCGTCACCCCAGAAGAGCTCCTCCATGGTGAGCGGGATGCCGAGGCCGGACTCGTCGAACCACTGGGTGGCGAAGAAGTCGAGCGAGTAGAGCCCGATCTTCGCCGCCTCCTGCAGGACCTCCCACGGGAAGGCCTCCCGCTCGTCGTACTCGTGCGCCGCCGGGCGGACGACGTTCGCGGCGAACTCGTGCACCCACTTCTGGAGCTCGATCTGGTCCTCGGTGAGGTCGAACGACACGGGCATCCTCGGCAGGTCCCTTCTCGGTGCGGCAACCGGTGGCACGTCGCCGCGCGACCGGATCGGGGTTCGGATCCTGGCATGCGGCGCGGGGGAACGCCCGGCGCGCGGAGCCGGCTCCGCACAGACGCCGACGGCCGCCGCCCCCGGAGGGACGACGGCCGCCGTGGAGCGGGGCGTGCTACTCGGCGGCGGCCCTGCGCCGGCCGGCGAGGACCAGAGCGCCGCCGACGGCGAGGGCGGCCACGCCGCCGATCGCCGGGACGGCGACGTCGGCGCCGGTGTAGGCCAGCCCGCCCGACCCGGTCGTCCCGCCGCGGACCGTGATCGGCAGGGTCAGGGTGTACGGGTTGCCCATCGGGTCGTCGCCCATGGCGACGAGCGTGTGCTCACCTGCGGCGAGCCCGTCGGGCACGGTCACCTCGACCGAGATGCGGCCGTCACCGTCGGCGACGGTGGTGGTGAGCACCTGCGGCTCCGAGTAGACGAGCACCGTCACCGCCGACCACGGGCTGAACCCGGCACCGGTCAGCGTGACCTTCTGCCCCGGTGCGAGCGTGCTGCCGGCGGCGCCGGCCTTCTGCAGCTGACCGTTCGGGGCCGGGACGGTCGCCGGGAAGGGGATGACCCCCGTCGAGACCTCGGCGACCTCGCCGATCTGCCCCTGGGCGCCGACCGCGTACACGCTCACCGTGTAGTCGTTGCCGGGGAACAGCGGCGCCGTGCAGGTGCGGACGTCGGCCGGGGTGGTGCAGAACAGGCCGCCGAGCTCACCGCCCGAGGAGTGGACGACCTCGTAGCCGGTCACCTCCGGGCTGCCGGCGACCGGCGCGGGGGCGTCCCAGGTGATCGTGGTGGATGTCCCGCCCGGGGTGACCACGACGTTCGTCGGGGCCCCGATCGTCGCGTACGGCGTCGCGGTCAGCGGGTTGCTGGGCTCGCTGGGGACCGTGTCAGGGCCGCCGAGCCCGCGCAGCCGCACGGTGTAGGCGGTGCCGTTGGTCAGGCCGGACACCGTCACCGTCGAGGTGTCGTCCGCGGGGTCGGCGTCCAGCGGCCGCCACGTCGTCCCGCCGTCGATCGTGTACTCGAAGCCGACCGTCTGCGTGCCACCGGGGATGTTCGGCATGTCGGCGAAGTGCAGGGTCAGCTCGCCGTCCCCCGAGCCGATCCCCATGAAGTAGGGCGGGATCGGCTGGCAGGGGGTCCCGACGCCGGAGATCGAACCGGCGCCCGGGGCGGACGGAGTGGAGACCTGCCAGTCCGCCGGTGCACCCCCCGGAGTGGTGTTGGCCTCGTTCCCGCCACCGGCGCCGCCGCTCGCGCCGGCCCCGTCGCCACCGAAGGCGAGCAGGTAGACCGAACCGTCCTTCTGCACGACGCTGGCCGCGCCGCCGCCGCCCGCGCCGACGGCCCCGTCGAGGCCGCCGGCCGCACCCTGCGTCGAGCTCGCACCGCTGGCGTTCGTGCCGCCCGCGGCGCCGGTCTGCGCGGCCACCCCGTCGGCGCCGACGCCGCCCGGGCTCAGGGTGAACACGTCACCCGCGGCGACGCGCAGCGAGGTCGTGAACTGCCCGCCCAGGGCGCCGGCGGCGCCGTCGCTGTCGGCCCCGCCGGAGGCGCCGGTCACCGTCCAGCGGACGAAGCAGATCCCGGCCGGCACGGGTGCCGTGACACCGGCCTCGGACACCGACCACGACGGCGCCGGGGCCGGGGCCGCCTGGGCGACCCCACCGAGGGCGAAGACGGTGGTGGACATGGCGATGGCGCCGACGGCCGTGAGGCCGACCGCACGCCGGGACGGTGGAGCGAGGTGCACGCCGACTCCCTGGAGGGGACCCGGATGGCGCCGGGGACGCGCGCCCGGTCGTCGGACGCCGGGTTACGAGACCACCCCGTCGCCGTCGGCGGGCACCCGCGACATGCGCCTGGTGACGCCTGTGGCGGCGCGTGGCCGGACCGTGACCACCACCGGGAAACCGCAGGTCGGGGCCGGTGCCACCAGCCGAAATGGCGACGAGACCCCCGGCGCGGCTTGTGCGGATCTGCCCAGCGGTACCGACCCCGCGGCGCGCGACCGGGCCGCCCCTGGCGACGTCAGGCCGGCCGGATCGCCCCGACCAGGTGCTCGGTGCCGCTCGTCGCGTGCCGGACCGCGGCGTCCCAGCCACCGTCGGCCCGCGCCGTCGACAGCTCGACCGTCGAGGGCAGGAACAGCGGCTTGCGGAAGGCCACGTCAACGGTGAACGCCTCGGGCAGCCGGTTCTCCAGCGCCGCCAGCACCCGCGCCTTGACCCACATGCCGTGCGCGATCGCCCGCTTGAAGCCGAACGCCTTCGCGGTGAGGCCCGAGAGGTGGATCGGGTTCACGTCCCCGGAGACCTTGGCGTACCGGCGGCCGGCGTCGCCGGGCACCCGCCAGGTGGCGACCGCACGGTCGAGGTCCCCCACCGCCACCGTCACATCGCTTTCCGGCGCGCCCCCGGGAGCCTCGGCCCCCCGCGCCAGGTACGTCGAGCGGCTCCGCCAGACCTCCCCGCCGTCGGCCGAGACCGACGCGCACAGGTCGACGGTCGCCCCGCTGCGGTGCCGCGCGAACCGCTCGGCCCACACCTCGAGGTCGAGCTCCTCGGTGACGCCGATCGGCCGCAGCACGTCGATCCGGTTGCGCACGTGCACCAGCCCGGGCAGCGCCAGCGGGAACGCGCGGTCGGTCATCAGCGCCGTCTGCAGCGGGAAGGTGAGCATGTGGGGGTAGGTCGCCGGCAGCGAGTCCGTCAGCGGGAACCCGCAGACGCGCGCGTAGTCGGCGAGGTTCGCGCCGTCCACCGTCACCCCGGTGCGCGCGAGCCGGGTGTCCGGCAGCTCCCCACCCCGACCCCGCGCGGTGAGCGCCGCCTTCGCGAACAGCGCCGCCATGTTCGGCGGCCCGTCGAGCTCCGTCGTCGCCATCAGGCCCCCAGCATCGACTGGCCGCAGACCCGCACGGTCTGCCCGTTGACCCCGGCGCTGCCCGGCTGCGAGAGCCAGGCGATCGTCTCGGCGACGTCCACCGGCAGCCCGCCCTGCTGGAGCGAGTTGATCCGCGAGCCGATCTCCCGGGTGCCGAAGGGCATCTTCGCCGTCATCTCGGTGACGATGAAGCCCGGCGCGACGGCGTTGATGGTGGCGCCGCGCCCCGCGAACTCCGGCGCCCACGCGCGCACCATGCCGATGACGCCGGCCTTGCTCGCCGCGTAGTTGGTCTGGCCGCGGTTGCCCGCGATGCCCGACTGCGAGGAGACGCAGACGATGCGGGCACCGGGCTTCAGCACGCCGTCGGCGTCCAGGAGCGCCTGGGTGATGTCCAGCTGCGCCTGCAGGTTGACCGCCATCACCGAGTTCCAGCGGGCGGCGTCCATGTTCACCAGCAGCTTGTCGCGGGTGATCCCGGCGTTGTGGACGACGACGTCGACCCCGCCGTGACGCTCCTTCAGGTGCTCGACCAGCCGCTGCGGCGCGTCGTCGGCGGTGATGTCGAGCTGCAGCGCCGTCCCGCCGATCTCGTTGGCCACCTGGGCCAGGTTGTCGCCGGCGGCCGAGATGTCGACGGCGACGACGTGCGCGCCGTCCCGCGCCATCACCGTCGCGATGGCGGCACCGATGCCGCGCGCGGCGCCGGTGACGACGGCGACCTTCCCGGCCAGCGGCTTCTCCTCGTCCGGGTCGGCCGGGACGTCGGCCGGCGAGACGGTGAGCAGCTGCCCGTCGACGTAGGCCGACCGGCCGGAGAGGAAGAACCGCAGCGGGCTCGCGAGCGACGCCTCGGCACCCTCGGGCACGAACAGGGCGTTGGCCGTCGAGCCGTTCAGCAGCTCCTTGCCGATGGAGCGGACCAGTCCGTCCACCGCCTGGCGGGCCGCGGCCTGTGCCGGGGAGCCGGCGTCCGACGGGGGGTCGGCCAGGATCACCACCCGGCCGGAGGCGCGCAGCCGCTTGATCGCCGGGGCCAGGAAGTCGTGCGCGCTGGCCAGGTCTCCCGGCCCGGTGAGCCCGGTCGCGTCGAGGACGACCGCGCCGAGCTTCTCGCCGTCGGTGCCGCCGTCGGCGGTCGCCGGCGACTGCACGGTCACGCCGGCGTCCCGGAGGACAGCGGTGACCGTCTCCCGCAGCCGGCCTGCACCGGCCGAGCCGACGACGGCCGGCCCGTGCAGCAGCGGCTGGCCGGGCTCGTAGCGGCGCAGCTCCGCCGGCCGCGGCAGGCCGAGCTGCTTGGTGAGCGTGGTGCCGAAGCCGGAGTTGGCGAAGTTCGTGTACCAGTCAGCCACTGTTGGTGCCTCCAGGAGGGATCGAGGGTGCCCGCCGCCCGGGTCGAGCCGCCCGGCCCGACGTGCAGCCGGGTCGTGACGCGGCTGCACGTCGGGCGGCGCGGGTGGAGCCGGACGACGGCGGGTGGGTCAGGACTCGAGGATGGCGACGACGCCCTGGCCGCCGGCGGCGCAGATGGAGATCAGGCCACGCTTGCCGGGCCCCGCCTCGTGCAGCTGCTTGGCCAGCTGGGCCACGATCCGGCCGCCGGTCGCGGCGAACGGGTGCCCGGCCGCCAGGGACGAGCCGTTAACGTTGAGCTTGGACCGGTCGATCGAGCCCAGCGGGGCGTCCAGGCCCAGCTTCTCCTTGCAGTAGGCCGGGTCCTCCCAGGCCTTCATCGTCGCGAGCACCGTCGAGGCGAACGCCTCGTGGATCTCGTAGAAGTCGAAGTCCTGCAGGGTCAGCCCGTTGCGGGCGAGCAGCACCGGGACGGCGTAGACCGGCGCCATGAGGAGCCCCTCGCCGCCGTACACGTAGTCGACGGCGGCGGTCTGCGCGTCGACGAGGTGCGCCAGCACCGGCAGCCCCTTGGCGTCGGCCCAGTCGTCGGAGGCCAGCAGCACGGCCGAGGCGCCGTCGGTGAGCGGGGTCGAGTTGCCCGCGGTCATGGTGGCGTCGGGGTCACCCTTGCCGAAGACCGGCTTCAGCTTCGCCAGCTTCTCGACGCTGGAGTCGGGGCGCAGGTTGTTGTCGCGGGCCAGCCCCAGGAACGGCGTCACCAGGTCGTCGAAGAAGCCGCGGTCGTAGGCGGCCGCCATGCTCTGGTGCGAGCGCACCGCGAGCTCGTCCTGCTCCTCGCGGCCGATCTCCCACTCCTTCGCGGTGATCGCCGCGTGGTCGCCCATCGCCAGGCCGGTGCGCGGCTCGGCGTTGCGCGGGATCTCCGGCGCGATCATGCCCGGACGGATCCGGCCGAGGACCTTGAGCCGGTCCTGCCAGGTCTTGGCGTTGTTCAGCGAGATGAGCACGCGGCGCAGCTCGTCGCTGACCGCGAGCGGGGCGTCGGAGGTGGTGTCGACGCCACCGGCGATGCCGGACTCGATCTGCCCCAGGGCGATCTTGTTGGCGACGAGGATCGCTGCCTCCAGCCCCGTGCCGCACGCCTGCTGGACGTCGTAGGCCGGCGTGGTGGGCGACAGCTTCGAGCCGAGGACCGCCTCGCGGGTCAGGTTGAAGTCGCGGGCGTGCTTGAGGACGGCGCCGGCCACCACCTCGCCCACGGACTCACCCTGGAGCCCGAAGCGGGCGACCAGCCCGTCGAGGGTGGCGGTGAGCATGTCCTGGTTGGACGCCTGGGCGTAGGCGGTGTTGGACCGCGCGAACGGGATCCGGTTGCCGCCGACGATCGCGGCCTTGCGGGTGGCCGGGTTCTGGGTAGCCATCGGGACCTCCGAAGTCGGGTGGGACTGGCCGGTACCAACAGTACCCGGTACCGTGGGTGCCGTGAAAGTCGAGGCGGTGCAGCCACCACAGGGGACGCCGGCGGACGAGCGCCGCGCGCCGGAAGTCGCCGCAGCCCCCGGCACCGGCCGGCGCGATCCCGTGCGCGCGGAGATCCGGCGCCCGGCGCGGGCCGCCGGGACGCGTGACCGGCGCGACTCCCGCTGGGACGAGCACCGCCGTGCCCGCCGGGCGGCGCTGGTGGAGGCCGTGGTCGTCGCGGTCGGCAAGCACGGCGCCGGCGTGGGCATGGACGAGATCGCCGCCGAGGCCGGCACCAGCAAGACCGTCGTCTACCGGCACTTCGCCGACCGCAGCGACCTGCACGTCGCCGTCTGCGCCCGGGTGGCCGAGCAGCTGCTGACCACGCTGCGCGCGGCCATGGAGAGCTCCGACCGGCCGCGCGACATGCTGGCCGCCGCCGTCGAGGCCTACCTCGCCTTCCTGGAGGCCGACCCCGAGCTCTACCGCTTCGTCGTCCACGGGCCGGTCGGCGCCGGCGAGGCCGCCGACCCCGTGACGGGCCTCGCCGATCTCGTCGGCGACCAGGCCGCGGCATTCCTGGCCACCGCCCTCGCGCGGACCGGCGGCGACCCGGTCACCGCCGCGCCCTGGGGGCACGGGGTCGTCGGCCTGGTCCGCTCCGCCGCCGACTGGTGGCTGCGCGCCGGCCGCCCCATGCCGCGCCGCGACCTCGCCGCGCACCTCACCGAACTCGCCTGGGCCGGGCTCTCCGGCGTCGTGGCCACCGCACCCCGCAAGGAGGAACTGTGACGAGCACCCTGCCCCCCACGGTCGACCCGGCTCTGCTCCAGGAGGCCCTCGACGGCCGCTGGGCGCACGTGCGCCGCGACGCCCGCGAGAACCTGCACGACCCCGGCATGCTCCCCGTCTACGGGGAGTCGATGGCCGAGGCCCGGGAGCGGGTCACCCGCATGGCGCGGACGCTCGCCGAGTCCGGCCGGGTCACCCTCGGCTTCCCCAAGGAGTTCGGCGGCGAGGCCGACGCCGGCGGCTCGGTCACCTCGATCGAGATGCTCGCCTTCGTCGACCTCTCGCTCATGGTCAAGGCCGGCGTCCAGTGGGGGCTGTTCGGCGGCGCCGTCCAGCTGCTCGGCACGCGCCGGCACCACGAGGACTACCTGCGCGACATCATGAGCTTCGACCTGCCCGGCTGCTTCGCGATGACCGAGACCGGTCACGGCTCCGACGTCCAGCAGCTGCGCACCACCTGCACCTACGACCCGGCGACGCAGACGTTCGACCTGCACACCCCGCACGAGGCCGCGCGCAAGGACTACATCGGCAACGCCGCCAAGGACGGGCGGATGGCGGTCGTCTTCGCGCAGCTGATCACCCAGGGGAAGAACCACGGGGTGCACGCCTGGCTGGTGCCCATCCGCGACGCGGACGGCAACCCGGCGCCCGGCGTCACCATCGGCGACGACGGCCCCAAGGCCGGGCTGCTCGGCGTGGACAACGGCCGGCTGACCTTCGACCACGTCACCGTGCCGCGCGACATGCTGCTCGACCGCTACGGCCAGGTCGCCGAGGACGGCACCTACACCTCCACGATCGAGAACGAGACCCGCCGCTTCTTCACCATGCTCGGCACGCTGGTGCGCGGCCGGGTCAGCGTGGGCGGCTCCGCCTCCGCGGCCACCAAGCTGGCCCTCGACATCGCCGTCCGGTACGGCAACAGCCGCCGCCAGTTCGCCGCCCCCGGCGAGGAGCGCGAGATCGTCATCAACGACTACCTGGTGCACCAGCGCAAGCTGCTGCCGGCGCTGGCGAAGACCTACGCGCTGCACTTCGCGCAGGCCGAGCTGGTCAGCACCATGCACGACGTCCAGACGGCGGTGCACGAGCACGGCCAGGAGATCGACGAGCACGCCCAGCGGGAGCTGGAGTCGCGCGCCGCCGGGCTCAAGGTGGCCCAGACCTGGCACGCCACCCGCACCATCCAGATGTGCCGCGAGGCCTGCGGCGGCGCGGGCTACCTGCAGGAGAACCGGCTGCCCCACCTCAAGGCCGACACCGACGTCTTCACCACGTTCGAGGGCGACAACACGGTCCTGCTGCAGCTGGTGGCCAAGGGTCTGCTGACCGGCTACCGGGACAACTTCGGCTCTCTCGACGGCTGGGGCCGGGTCAGCTTCGTGGCCGACATGGTCCGCGAGACCGTGCTGGAGCGGACGGCGGCCCGCGCGCTCCTCCAGCGGCTCGTCGACGCCGTCCCCGGCCGGGACGACGAGGTGCCGATGCTCGACCGCGGCTGGCAGGCCAAGATGCTCGAGTTCCGCGAGAAGCACGCGCTCGAGGGCGCCATCCGGCGGCTGCGGAAGAACTCGGCCACCGAGGGCATGGCCCCCTTCGACGTCTTCAACGACGTCCAGGACCACGTGCTGAAGACGGCGGAGGCGCACATCGACCGGATCGTCCTGGAGGCGTTCGTCGAAGGCGTCGAGCGCGTCAGCGACCCCGCCGCGAAGGCGCTGCTGGACACCCTGTGCGACCTCTACGCCCTCTCGACCATCGAGGCGGACAAGGGCTGGTTCCTCGAGCACGGGCAGCTCACCCCGGCCCGGGCGAAGTCGCTCACGGCCACGGTGAACGGTCTGCTCAAGCAGCTGCGACCGCATCTGACCACGCTGGTCGACGCCTTCGCCATCCCGGCGGACTGGAAGGCCGCGGCGATCCTGGAGGAGGAGCCGGCCCGGCAGGAGGCGATGGCCGCCCGCGACGCCGAGCTGCGCGCGAGCACCCCCGACGGGACGGCGACGGCGCTGGACGTCCCGCCCGGCCAGTAGGGGAAGGACCTCGTCCTCCCCTTCGCACGCTCGGGGCGGGACCCTGGACGAGGCCGTTCCAGGGCGTCACGCTGACCCGCGCCTCGCAGGCTCGGCGCGGGTCAGCGCAGGCGGACGGCGAGGACGGCCACGTCGTCCTCGGCGTCGGGCAGGAACATGCGCTCGAGCACCCGGTCGCACAGCTCGTCCAGCGGCAGGCCGGCGCACTCCCCCAGCACCTCGAGCAGCTGCTCGGTGCCCGCGTCGATGTCGCGGTCGCGGCGCTCGACCAGGCCGTCGGTGTAGAGCAGCACCGTGGAGCCCGGCGCGAGGACCGCCACGTGGTCCTCCCGCCGGGTCTCCGGTGCGACGCCGAGCAGCAGGTCGGCCTGCTTGGCGTCCAGCAGGACCACACTGCGGTCGGAGGCCAGCAGGGCCGGCGGCGGGTGGCCGGCGTTGGCCCAGCGCAGCCGCAGCCGGCCGGCCTCGTCGGCGGGCTCGGGCTCCAGCTGGGCCACCAGCGCGGTGGCCATCGTGTTGAGCGCCAGCCCGTGGACGGCGCGGTCGAGCTCGGTGAGCACCTCCGCGGGTGAGCCGCCGCTGGAGTAGCTGATCCCGCGCAGCAGGCCGCGGACCTGGCCCATCGCCGCGGCCGCCCGGGTGTCGTGCCCGACGACGTCACCGATCGCCAGCACGGTCGTGCCGTCGCGCTGCAGGAACGCGTCGTACCAGTCGCCGCCGATCTCGGCCCCCTCGGCGGCCGGCACGTACCGGACGACGATCTCGCAGTGCTCCGGCTGCGGCGGCTCGGTGAGCATGCTGCGCTGCAGGGCGTCGGCGAGGTCGCGCTGCTGCCCGTACAGCCGCGCCTGGTGGAGGGCCAGGCCCGCCCGCCGGCCGATCTCCACGGCCGTGTCCACCTCCCCCTCCCCCAGCGGGCCGCGGTCCTCGCCGGTGAACAGCCCCATCGCCCCGAGCGCCTGCCCGCGCGCGACGAGCGGCACGACGACGGCGGAGGCAGCGCCCAGCCGGGCGAAGAGCTCCCGGGTGGCGGGGTCGGGCAGCGCGCGGGCGACGTGCTCGCAGTCGATGTCCGGCAGCACCATCGGGCGGCCGGTGGCGGTCACCTGCCGCGCGGCCGACTCCTCGGTCATCTCCGCGACCATCGCCCGGACGTAGGCCTGGACCTCCTCGCGGCGCGTGGGGTCGCGGTGGCCGCTGGCCAGCCCGTGCAGCCGGCCCTGCTCGTCGGTGACCACGATCCAGCACCAGTCGGCCAGCTCGGGCACGACGAGCGAGGCGAGCCGACCGATCTGCTGGTCGATGTCGAGCGTGCCCGAGAGCACCCGGCCGGCGTCCGCGAGCAGCCGCAGCCGCTGGTTGGCGTGCGCCATCGCCGCGACCGCCGCCGCACGCTCGGCGTCGGCCTGCAGGCGCGAGACGCTCAGCGCGATCTGCGCGGCCAGCGCCTCGAGCACCTCGACGTCGTCGGCGGTGAACTCGTGCTCGGTGGTCCACACCGCCAGGAAGGCCCCGAGCAGCCGCCCCTCGATGCGCAGCGGGATCGTCGCCAGCGCGCTCAGGCCGAGCAGCTCGACGACCGGCTCGAGCGCGGGGAACCGGTCGACGGCCTCGCGGGGGTCGCCGAGCAGCAACCGGCGCCCGTGCCGGGCCGCGTGCTGCGCGGGGAGCGCGTCGTCCATCGGGAGGACCACGCCGTCGTCGAGCCAGGCGTCCGGCACACCCTCCCGGACGGTGGCGACCATGTTGCCGGCCATGCGCAGCCGCAGCGGACCGCCCGACGAGTCGAAGACGGCCAGTGCGCTGGACTCCGCACCCAGCACCTGGACTCCGCGCAGCGCGATGTCGGCGAGCTGGTCCGGCCGGGCGGCGTTGGCCAGCTCGGCCGCCACCTCGGCGATGGCGGCGGCCCGCTGCACGGCGGTGAGCCGCCGCTGCGCCTGGCCGCGGGCCTCGGTGATGTCGACGGCCGTGCCGAGGACCCGCGCCGGGGTGCCCGTCGCGTCGGCCACCACGCGGCCGCGGGCGAGCACCCAGCGGGTCGCGCCGTCCTCGCGCAGCGCCCGGAACTCGACGGTGTAGTCGCCGCGCTCCTCGGTCGCCACCCGCATGGCATCGGCGATCGCGGCGTGGTCGTCGGGGTGCACGTGCGACTCGAGGACGTCGTCCAGCGAGTTCAGCTCCACCGCGGACTCCAGGCCGAACAGCGCCGCGCACCGGTCGTCCCAGTGGATCGTCCCGGTGCGCAGGTCCCGTTCCCAGATGCCGACGGAGCTCGCCTCGAGGGCGACCTCGAGCCAGGCCCGCGAGGTGCCGACCGCCGACTGCGCCGCCGAGAGCTCCAGCTCGGCGACGACGGAGGCCGCCAGCTGCTCCAGCAGCTCGGCGGCGTCGGCGGACCAGCTCCGCGGCGCGGCGTCGTACACGGCCAGCGCACCCACGACCTGGCCCGAGGCGGCCATCAGCGGCGCGCCCAGGTAGGCGCCGACCTCGCCGGAGGAGACCGCGGGCAGGTCCGCCACGCGCGGGTCCTCGGCGGCCGCCGCGATCTTCAGCGGCCGGCCCTGGCGAACCGTGATGGCCGAGAGGGCACCGGTCGTCAGCGCCGGCCCCCCCACCACGCCGGCGGGTAGCCCGTGCCCGCCGACGACGACGTCGTGGTCGGTGAAGAGGGTGACCTTCGCGTGACCGGCGTCCAGGAGCCGGGCGGCCAGCGCCGAGAGCCGGTCGAAGGCCGCGGGTCCCGGGACCTCCAGCAGCAGCCGGCGCGCCGCGGCGATCCGCAGCGGATCGGTGAGCGGGTCCGCCTCGAACTGCCCGTCCGGGACAGCGGAGCCTGTCGTGGCCACGCACCCTCCGCCCGGCGTCCGCTGCCCCCGCACCGGGGGCGTCCTCCGCACATGCTGGCACGGCTCACCGACGGGACCGGACCGGTGTCCCCGCCACGGGCGCGCCCTCCCCCCGCCGGGGTGAGGCGCGCAGCTGCGGTCAAGGACCGGGGCGCACCGGTCGATCTCCTGACCATGCTGGGCACGCGCACTGCCGGACTGCCGGACTGCCGGCCGCTGCTCGCCGACGCCGACGACCTCACGCTGGTGTTCCAGCCGATCGTCGACCTCGCCACGGCGAGCATCGCCGGCTACGAGGCGCTGGCCCGCTTCCCCGGCGCGGCCGGGCCCGACGTGTGGTTCGCCGCCGCAGCCGAGACCGGGATCGCCGCCGAGCTCGAGGCGCTGGCCGTCCACAAGGCGCTCGCCGCGGTCGACGCGCTGCCCGCCGACACCTTCCTGACCGTGAACATCAGCCCGCACCTGCTGGGCACCGAGGTGATCCAGACGGCGCTGGCCGCCCGGCCCGACCTGCACCGCGTCGTGGTGGAGCTGACCGAGCACACCCCGGTCGACGACCTGTCCGCCCTGCGTCGGCAGACCGACGCCCTGCGGCAGCGCGGCGCGCTCATCGCCCTGGACGACGCCGGCAGCGGTTACTCCGGGCTGCAGCAGCTGGCCGCCGTCCGGCCGCAGCTGGTGAAGCTCGACCGTGCCCTCGTCTCCGACGTCGACGGCGACCCGGTGCGCATGGCCCTGGTCGAGATGATCGGCGAGTTCGCCGGGCGCATCGACGCCTGGCTGCTGGCCGAGGGCGTGGAGACCCCCGCGGAGCTGGCCGCGTTCACCCGCCTCGGCGTGCCGCTGGCGCAGGGCTGGCTGCTGGGCCGCCCGGCCCCGGAGTTCCGGCCGCTGGACCCCGAGGTCGCGCGGCTGGTGCGCGCGCACGTGGCACGCGCCGGGTTGACCGACAGCGTCGCCAGCCTGCTGCGGCCGGTGCGCCAGCACCTGCTCGGCGAGGACGTGCCCGCCACCCCGCCGGCCGTCCTGGTGGGGCCGCACGGGGAGCCCGCGGCGCTGCTGCTCTGCGACCCGCGGACCGGTGAGGTGCACACCGCGCCGGTCTCGCTCCGGGTGCACCCCTCCACCGACATCGGCGACGCCCTGCGCCGGGCGCTCACCCGACCGCCCGCCCACCGCTTCGACCCCGTCGTCTGCACGGACCCGACCGGCCACGTGCTCGGGCTGCTGCGGATCGAGGACCTGGCGTCCAGCGCCAGGTCGGACCGCTGACCCACCCAGAGGAGAGACACCCATGAAGCGTTTCGCCCGCGGCGACGTCATCCCCGGCTGCGACGCCACGTCCACCGCGGCCGACGAGGACGGCATCTTCGCGCAGGCGGTGCCCCACGGCGGCGCCGCGCACGGCATCGACGAGGCCGGCGCCGAGCTGCTGGCGACGGCCCGCTCGCACATCCTCGACGTCTGAGACCGGCCCCGCCGGCGAGCTCCCGCGCGCGGCGAGGGCGCCCCGGAGGGCCGCCGTCCCGGCGCCTCGCGCGGCCCGCGACGGGGAGTGACCGCTGTGACCAGCGGGTCTGCTGCGGGGTTTCCCGGCACCCCCCACTGGCCAGGACAGCACACGGCATGACACCGTGCTGCCGGCCCGGACTCCCGCGGGACGGGCCGTCCGCACCCCGCGACGAGCGTGGGAGCGGGAACCCCGGCGGCGCGCCGCGCGTCCGGGAGGGAAGACCCGGCTGAGTGCCGAGCACACGGCACCGCCACCGCCTACGAGAGGAAACACATGAACAAGGCCGAACTGGTCTCCGCCATCGCCAAGCGCGCCGACGTCCCGGCCTCGACCGTCGACTCGGTCCTCGCCGGCCTGCAGGACGAGCTGGTCGACGCCATCACCCGTGGCGAGAAGGTGGCCGTCTCCGGGCTGATCACCGTCGAGCGGACCCAGCGTTCCGCCCGCACCGGCCGCAACCCGCAGACCGGTGAGTCGATCGACATCCCCGCGGCCAACACCGTCAAGGTGACCGCCGGCTCGAACCTCAAGAAGGCCGCGAGCTCCGTCCCGGTCTGATCGCAGGTCGCGCCCGCAGCCGGGCGGACGCCGAGACCCCCATGTGTCCCGGCTCACAACGGCGTGAGTCAGGATGCCGGTCGAGGCGTCGCCCGGCGGCGGACGGCGCCCGGGACCCGGAGGTGCGCGTGAGCGACGAACTGCAGGTGGTCACCGACCCGGCAGAGGTGGGCATGGACCCCGCCCGGCTGGGACGCCTGGACGGCCGGCTGGCCCGCTACGTCGAGGACGGCCAGCTGCCCGGCTTCCTGGTGACGGTCGCCCGGCGCGGGAAGCTGGTGCACGTCGGGCGCTACGGCTCCCGCGACGTGGAGAACGGCCTCCCCGTCGAGCTGGACACCCGGTGGCGCATCTTCTCGATGACGAAGCCGGTCACCTCGGTGGCGGCGATGATGCTGTACGAGGAAGGCGCCTTCCAGCTCACCGACCCGATCTCGCGGTGGCTGCCCGAGTTCGCCGAGACCCGGGTCTACGTCGCCGGGTCGGCGATGAAGCCGGTGACCGCCCCGCAGGTGGAGCCGATCCGGATCTGGCACCTGCTGACCCACATGTCGGGGCTCACCTACGGCTTCCACCACGCCCACCCCGTGGACGCGATGTACCGCACGATGGGGCACGAGTGGGGCACCCCGCCGGGCGCGGACTCCGCCGAGGTCTGCCGGCAGTGGGCCTCGGTGCCCCTGGTGTTCCAGCCCGGCAGCGAGTGGAACTACGGCGTCTCCACCGACGTCCTGGGCCGGCTGGTCGAGGTCGTCTCCGGGCAGCCGCTGGACGAGTTCTTCGCTTCTCGCATCTTCGGGCCGCTCGGCATGGCCCAGACGTCGTTCGGGCTGCGCCCCGAGGACGACCCCGACACCCTGGCCCGGCTCTACGCCGCCACCCCTGGGCAGCCGGGCGGCGCGCCCACGGGCTTCGCCCCGCTCGACGCCATGGGGCAGGCGGCGCTGAGCAAGCCCGCGTTCCTCTCCGGCGGCGGCGGGCTGGTCTCCACCGCCGGGGACTACCTGCGGTTCGCGGAGATGCTGCGCCGAGGTGGCGCCTACGACGGCGGCCGGCTGCTCGGCCCGCGCACGCTCGCGCACATGGTGCGCAACCACATCCCCGGCGGCCAGGACCTGGAGAGCTTCGGCCGTCCACTCTTCGCCGAGACCCCGCTGCGTGGGGTGGGCTTCGGCCTCGGGGTCTCGATGGTGATCGACCCGACGCGCTACGGCGTCGTCTCGAACATCGGCGACTACAGCTGGGGCGGGGCGGCGTCCACGGCGTTCTACGTGGACCCGGTCGAGGACATCACCGTCGGCTTCTACACGCAGCTGCTGCCCTCGAGCACCCTGCCGATCCGCAACTACCTGCGCCAGCTGGTCAACCAGGCCCTCGTCAGCTGACCCGGGCCGGTCCGCTCCGGGATCAGGTCACCTGATCATCGAGCGTCCTCCCTCACGGTCGGCGGTGAGGGAGGACGCCGCACGGCGCGGGAGGACGGCGAGTGCGAGCCGTCTCCGTCCGCCGTGACCGGCCCGCCGCGGACGGATCGACCCCTGGAGGGGCGGGCCCCGTCGAGGAGCCCGCCCCTCCGGGTCAGAGGTAGCGGCGGTAGACGACGGTGGCGACCATCGCCGGCTTGCTCCCGCCCTCGACCTCCATGGTCACGGCGAGGTTCATCTGGATGCCGCCCTCGAACGGCGTCGCCGCCTCGAGCGTGGCGCCGGCCCGCACCCGCGCGCCTACGGGCACCGGCGAGGGGAAGCGCACCTTCTCCGTGCCGTAGTTCACGCCCATGCGGAACCCGGTGATCTCCACGATCTGCGGCACCAGCGACGGCAGCAGCGACAGCGTCAGGTAGCCGTGCGCGATCGGGCCACCGAACGGGCTCTCCTTCGTCGCCCGCTCCGGGTCGACGTGGATCCACTGGTGGTCCCCGGTCGCGTCGGCGAACTGGTTCACCTGCTCCTGGGTGATCGCCACCCAGTCGCTGTGCCCCAGGTGCTGCCCGACCAGGCCCTGGACCCCCTCGACGCCGTGCGCCGTCGTCTGCGCCATCTGTCTGCCTCCTCGTGGACGGTCTGGTTGGCTGACTCCACCACACACCACGATCGGACGGGGAGCGGGTTGCTGCGACTGGGGGCCCTCGACGTGCCGGACGGCTCGTTCGCGGTCATGGCGATCGTGAACCGCACCCCCGACTCGTTCTACGACCGCGGCGCCACCTACGAGCTGGCCGCGGCGCTGGAGCGCGTCGACCGGGTGGTCGCCGAGGGCGCGGACATGGTGGACGTCGGCGGCGTGAAGGCGGCGCCGGGCGAGGAGGTCTCCCCTGCCGAGGAGGTGCGCCGGACCGTCGACCTCGTGGCGGCCATCCGCGCGGCGCACCCGGCGCTGCCGATCTCGATCGACACCTGGCGGGCCTCCGTCGCCCGGGAGGCGCTGGCGGCCGGTGCCGACGTCGTGAACGACGCCTGGGGCGGGGGTGACCCGGAGCTGGCCACGGTGGCGGCCGAGGCGGGCGCGGGGATCGTGTGCACCCACGCCGGTGGGCTGCCGCCGCGGACCCGGCCGCACCGGGTCGCCTACGCCGACGTCGTCGCCGACATCGTGACCCGGACGACGGCCCTGGCCGAGGCCGCCGTCGCCGCGGGGGTGGAGCGCGAGCGGGTGCTGGTCGACCCGGGGCACGACTTCGGCAAGAACACCCGGCACTCGCTGGAGGCCACCCGCCGGCTGGGCGAGCTCGTCGCCACCGGCTGGCCGGTGCTGGTGGCGCTGTCGAACAAGGACTTCGTCGGCGAGACCCTCGACGTCCCCCTCGAGGAGCGCCTCACCGGCACCCTGGCCGCGACGGCGGTGAGCGCGTGGCTGGGAGCGCGGGTGTTCCGCGCCCACGACGTCGCCGCCACCCGGCAGACGCTGGACATGGTGGCGTCCATCCAGGGCACCCGGCCGCCCGTGCGCACCGTCCGCGGCCTCGCCTGAGCGCCCGCCGCGCCCGCCCCGCGCCACGATCAGCTCACCTGATCATCGAGCGTCCTCCCTCGCGGTGGGGGGTGAGGGAGGACGCGCTGCGGTGAGGGAGGACGCGCTGCCGCGAGGCGGACGCCCACCGCTGAGGGGAGGACGGAGGGCCGGCCGGCCGCCTGGATAGGTTGCCAGCCATGTCCGCCACCGGGTTCCTGACCGCCGACGAGCTCAACGACCTGCTGCCGGGCACCTTCCCGGGCCTGCTCGGCATCGTCGTCGACACCCACGAACCGGGGCGGCTCACCTCGCACCTCGACATCCGGCCCGAGCTGCTGGCACCGAACGGCTACCTGCACGCCGGCACGGTCGTCACCCTGGCCGACACCAGCTGCGGGCTGCCCACGCGCGCCCTGCTGCCCGACGGCTCCAGCGGCTTCACCACGATCGAGCTGAAGAGCAACCACCTCAGCACCGCGCGCGAGGGCCGCATCGCCTGCGAGGCGACCAACGTGCACGCCGGGCGGACGACGCAGGTGTGGGACGCCGTCGTGCGCAACGCCGACACGGGGAAGACCATCGCGCTGTTCCGCTGCACGCAGTCGGTGCTCTGGCCCCGCTGATCGGGCGAACTCGCCGGTAACCCCCCTGTGAGCCGGGACACCGCATGGTGTGAGACTGGCGCCACACACCATGCGAGGAGGAACACCCGTGGCGCTGTCCAGCCCGTATCCCGACGTCGAGATCCCGAACGTCTCCGTCCCCGAGTTCGTCCTGGCGGCCGGCCGGGAGAAGCCCGACGCACCAGCGCTGATCGACGGCCTCAAGGGCGACGTCATCACCCACGGTCAGCTGGCCCAGTACGTGGACCGGGTCGCCGCCAACCTGCACGCCCGCGGCCTGCGCAAGGGCGACGTCGTCGCCGTCTTCTGCCCGAACACCCCGTGGTTCCCGGTCGTGTTCCACGGCATCGCCGCCGCCGGCTGCGTGATGAGCCCGATCAACTCGCTCTACACGCCCGAGGAGATCGCCTTCCAGCTGAAGGACTCCGGGGCGAAGATGCTCATCACCATCTCGCTGTTCATGGACCGCGCCAGCGCGGCCGTGGAGAAGTCGCCGGTCGACGAGGTCGTCGTGCTCGACGGCGCCGAGGGCCACGCCAACCTGTTCGACCTGCTCGGCGCCGACGCACCGAGCGTCCAGGTGGACATCGACCCGGCCAACGACCTGGTCACCCTCCCCTACTCCAGCGGCACCACGGGCCTGCCCAAGGGCGTCATGCTCACCCACCGCAACCTGGTGGCCAACGTCGCGCAGTGCCGCCCGCTGATCCAGCTGGGCGAGGACGAGCGGATCATCGCCGTCCTGCCGTTCTTCCACATCTACGGCCTCACCGTGCTGATGAACCAGGGCCTGGCCTGGGGCGGCGCCGTCGTCACCCTCCCCCGGTTCGACCTCGAGGACTTCCTGCGCACCATCCAGGACCACAAGATCACCCGCGCGTTCGTGGCGCCGCCCATCCTGCTGGCCATGGCCAAGCACCCGCTGGTCGACCAGTACGACCTCTCCTCGCTCACCTCGATCCTCTCCGGCGCCGCCCCGCTCGACGAGCAGCTCGCGCTGGCCGCCCAGGACCGGCTGCGCAAGGGTGCCGACACCGGCGTCTCGGTCGGCCAGGGCTACGGCATGACCGAGCTCTCCCCCGTCTCGCACACCACGCCCGACCCGGGCGCGGAGCCGCCCGGCGTCACCAGCGAGGTGCCGAAGGGCTCGGTCGGCTACGCGGTGCCCAACACCGAGTGCCGGCTGATCGACCCGAGCACGGGTGAGGACGCCGCCCCCGGCGAGCGCGGCGAGCTGTGGGTGCGCGGCCCGCAGGTCATGAAGGGCTACCTCAACAACCCCGATGCCACGGTCGGCACCATCGACAGCGAGGGCTGGCTGCACACCGGCGACGTCGCGATCGTCGACGAGCACGGCCGCTACACCGTCGTCGACCGGGTCAAGGAGCTGATCAAGTACAAGGGCTACCAGGTGGCCCCGGCCGAACTGGAGGCCGTGCTGATCAACCACCCGGAGATCGCCGACGCCGCCGTGATCGGGGTGCCGGACAAGGAGAGCGGCGAGGAGCTGCCCAAGGCCTTCGTGGTGCGCGCCCCCGGCTCGGAGCTCACCGAGGACGCCGTCATGGCCTACATGTCCGAGAAGGTGGCCCCGCACAAGAAGATCCGCTTCGTCGAGTTCATCGAGCAGGTGCCGAAGTCGGCGGCGGGCAAGATCCTGCGCAAGGACCTGAAGGCCCGCGCGTAAGCAGGAGCTCCCCCGCGCGTGAGCATGGCGCCGGGACCGCCGGACAGCGTCGTCCGGTGGTCCCGGCGCCATGATCGTTCGGGGGCGTGGCGCCGGTGACGTGCTGGAACGGCCCCGTCGCAGGGTCCCGCCCCGGGCCTGCGAGGGGCGGGGGGCGACGGGGTTCTTCTAGGGTCGGGGCATGCGTGCGGTGACCATCAGCGAACCCGGCGGCCCCGACGTCCTCGGGTGGGGCGAGGTCCCCGACCCGGTCTGCGGCCCCGGCGAGGTGCTCGTCGACGTCGCGGCCGCCGCGGTGAACCGGGCCGACCTGCTGCAGCGGCAGGGCTTCTACCCGCCTCCCGGGGGCGCCAGCGAGATCCTCGGCCTGGAGTGCAGCGGCACCGTGAGCGAGGTCGGCGAGGGCGTGACCGGCTGGTCGGTCGGCGACGAGGTGTGCGCGCTGCTCTCCGGTGGCGGCTACGCCGAGCGGGTCGCCGTCCCCGCCGGGCAGCTGCTGCCCAAGCCCGCCGGCGTGGAGCTGGCCACGGCGGCCGCGCTGCCCGAGGTGACCTGCACGGTGTGGTCGAACGTGTTCATGCTGGCCCGGCTCGGCAGGGACGAGACCTTCCTCGTGCACGGCGGGTCCAGCGGGATCGGGACCATGGCCATCCAGCTCGCCGTCCGCGCCGGGGCCCGCGTGCTCACCACCGCCGGAACCCAGGCCAAGCTGGACGTCTGCCGCGAGCTGGGCGCCGAGGTCGCGATCAACTACCGCGACGAGGACTTCGTCGAGCGGGTGCGCGAGGCGACCGACGGCCGCGGCGTCGACGTCGTCCTGGACAACATGGGCGCCAAGTACCTGGCGCGGAACGTCGAGGCGCTGGCCGTCGGCGGCCGGCTGGTGATCATCGGCATGCAGGGCGGGTCGAAGGCGGAGCTCGACATCGCCATGCTGCTGCGCAAGCGGGCGGCGGTGCACGCCACCGCCCTGCGCTCGCGGCCGGCGACCGGCCCGGGCGGCAAGGCCGACATCGTCGCCGCGGTGCGGCACGACGTGTGGCCCGACGTCGAGCGCGGGACGATCCGGCCGGTCGTCGACCGGCGGCTGCCGATGTCGCGGGCGGCCGAGGCCCACCGCGTCGTCGAGGCCAGCGAGCACGTCGGCAAGGTGCTGCTGCTCCCCGGCTCCTGACGGCCCCGCCCCGAGGCTCGTCGCGAGCCTGCGAGCGATGAGGAGGGCGGGGCCCTTTCTCAGCGGGGCCGGAGCCCGGCGACCGCGTCGATGATGCGGCCGACCTCGTCGGCGGTGTTGTAGTGCATGAGCCCCAGGCGCACCGCGCCCCCGCTCTCGTTCACCCCGAGGGCGTCGAACAGTTCCCGGGCGTAGAAGTCACCGTCCCAGGCGCAGATGCCGGCCCGGGCCAGCTCCGCGGCCACCTGGCGGGGGCGCATGCCGGCGACGGTGAACGACAGCGTGGGGGTGCACCGCTCGGGCTCGCCGAGGACCTGCACGTGACGCATCGCCCGCAGCGCCTGGTCCAGCCAGTCGAACAGGTCGCCCTCGTGCCGGGCGACGGCGGCCATCGAGGCCCGCAGCCGGTCGCGGCGGCTGCCGATCGCCTCCGCGCAGAGGCCGGCCAGGTGGTCGACGGCGGCGCTCACCCCCGCGTACAGCTCGAACGGCGGCGCCCCGGTCTCGAACCGGTCGGGCACCCGGTCCGACGAGGGCAGCAGCTTGTCCGGCCGCAGGTACTCCAGCAGCTCCGGGTCGGCCACCACCGCGGCGACGTGCGGCCCGCACCACTTGTAGGCCGACACCACGACGAAGTCCGCACCGAGCGAGCCCTTGTCCACGAACACGTGCGGGGCGGCGTGCACGGCGTCGACGTAGACCAGCGCGCCGACCGCGTGCGCCTGCGCGGCGATGCCGGCGACGTCGGGCCGGGTACCCAGCGCGTTGCTGGCGGCGGTGACCGCCACGAGCCGGGTGCGCCGGTTGAGCAGGTCGGCGTACTGCCAGGCGGGCAGCTCGCCGGTCTCGATGTCGACCTCCGCCCAGCGCACCTGCACCCCGGTGGTCGCGGCCAGCTGCAGCCACGGCCGGATGTTGGCGTCGTGGTCGAGCCGGCTGAGCACGATCTCGTCACCGGGGCGCCAGGTGCGGGCCAGCGTGCGGGCCATGCCGTAGGTCAGCGTGGTGGCGCTCGGCCCGAGGACGACGCCGCCGGGCCGGCCGCCGACCAGGTCGGCCACGGCCGCCCGGGCGCTGGAGACCAGCGCCTCGGCCCGCCCGGACGCCGGGAAGACCCCGCCCCGGTCGGCGATCGGCATGCGCAGCGCGGAGCCGACCGCGTGGGCGACGTTCTCGGGGACCAGCGAGCCGGCCGGGCCGTCGGCGTGGACGTAGCCGTCGGACAGGGCGGGGAAGAGACCGCGGACCCGTGCGACGTCCAGCCGGCCCCCCGATGCCATGGGCCGACCCTAGTTCCCGCCCCCGGTCGACCCGCACCGTCCCGGCCCCCGGCGGAACGTCCGCGCCACCGGGCAGGATGGGCGGCATGACTGCACCGCAGAACGGCAACGAGCGCCCCCAGCAGGTCGTCGTGGTCGGGCCGGACGGGCGTCCGGTCGGCACCGTGCCGATGCCCCCGGGGGCCGACGACGAGGGGAACGGCGGCATGGACGTCGGCGAGCTGGTGGAGCAGCCCGCGAAGGTCATGCGGATCGGCACGATGATCAAGCAGCTGCTCGAGGAGGTCCGGGCGGCGCCCCTCGACGACGCCAGCCGCAACCGGCTGCGCGACATCCACGCCTCCTCCATCCGCGAGCTGGAGCAGGGGCTGGCCCCCGAGCTCCGCGAGGAGCTGGCGCGCATCTCGCTGCCCTTCAGCGAGGGCGAGACGCCCTCGGACGCCGAGCTGCGGATC
This sequence comes from Blastococcus sp. SYSU DS1024, assembly GCF_054050795.1. Taxonomy (NCBI): domain Bacteria; kingdom Bacillati; phylum Actinomycetota; class Actinomycetes; order Geodermatophilales; family Geodermatophilaceae; genus Blastococcus; species Blastococcus sp. SYSU DS1024. The sequence goes on along the minus strand of NZ_JBJHAA010000006.1, from coordinate 48,123 downwards.
GCGCAGGCGCAGTTGGTGGGCTGGCTGGAGGGCGTCTTCCACGGCATCCAGACGGCGCTGTTCGCCCAGCAGATGGCCGCCCGGGCGCAGCTGGAGGAGATGCGTCGCAAGGCCCTGCCCGGCGGCCACCCGCCGGCGGGCCAGCAGCCCGACTTCCGCCCCGGCGGCGGCCAGTACCTCTGACGCGCCCCGCGGCTGGGATCAGGTGACCTGATCATCGAGCGTCCTCCCTCACCGCGCACCGTGAGGGAGGACGCTGCGAGCCGAGGGTGGACGCACTTGTCCACAGATCGGCCCACGCCGTTCCCGCAGCTGACCGCCGCTTCCGACACTGGCGCGGTGCATCCACTGCTCGAGTCCGCCGCGCGACGCCGTGGCGGCGTCTTCACCGTCGCCGACGCCCGCCGCGCCGGCTACCGCCCCGACGAGATCCGCGCAGCCGTCGGATCGGGCGCCTGGCATCGACTGCGCCGCGGCATCTACGTTCCGGCCCCGGCGTGGGCCGCTGCGACGGGCGACCCGCGTGCCCGGCACCTCCTCGCGGCGGTCGCGGCGCTCACCGCCCTCGGCCCCGGGCCGGTGCTCAGCCACTCGTCGGCGGCCCGCTTCCACGAACTCGTCCTCCCCCGCGGCCTCGACGACGTCGTCCGGTTGACGGACCCGGACCAGTGGCGGGTCGGCGACGGCTACCGCATCGCCGCCGCCGCGCTCCCGCAGGGGGACGTCGTCGACACCGGCCCGTTCCGGGTGACGGGCGTCGCGCGAACGCTCGTCGACTGCGCCAGGGAGCTGCCCCTCGCCGATGCCGTCGTGGCCATCGACGCGGCCATCTCCCGGAAGCGTGTGCGCCGCGCCGAGCTGACGGCGGTGGTGCTCGAGCAGAGCCACTGGTTCGGCATCGGCGGCGCCGCGCGCGCCCTGGGCCTGGCCGACGGGCGGGCCGAGTCACCCCTGGAGACGCGGGGGCGGTTGGCCCTCCTGGACGCCGGACTGCCCCGCCCGGAACTGCAAGTGGACCTGCACGGGCCCCGGGGCTTCGTCGCGCGGGTGGACGCCTGGTACGAGGAGGCCGGTGTCGCCGTCGAGTTCGACGGGCGCATCAAGTACGAGGACCCCCACGGAGGACGCACCCCGGCAGAGGTGGCGTGGAAGGAGAAGCGTCGCGAGGACCGGATCCGCGACCTGGACGTGCGCGTGGTCCGCGTCGTCGACGACGATCTCCCCCGGCTCCACGGCCCGGCCGCACGCCTCCGGCACCTGCTGGCCCGACCGCTGGAGGGGCCGCGCCGTTTCCGGGCGCTCCGCCGGCTGGAGCCCGGATCCGATCCGGCCGACGCCGTCGCCTGACACCGGCGCCTCGAGGGCCGACCGCATCCTCCCCCGACGCAGAGCGTCCTCCCTCACGGTGTGCGGTGAGGGAGGACGCTCGATGATCAGGTCACCTGATCCCAGCCGATCACACGGTGAAGCGGGCGACCGCCCCCTGCAGCTCCCCGCTCATCCGAGCCAGCTCGGTAGCGGCCCGCTGCGCGTCCTCGACCCGCTGGTTGGTCTCCTGCGTACCCGCAGCCAGACCCGAGATCGCCGCGGCGATGTCCTGCGACCCACTGGCGGCCTCGGCCACGTTGCGGTTCATCTCGTTCGTCGTCGCCGTCTGCTCCTCCACCGCCGCCGCGATCGTGGCCTGGAAATCGTTGATCTCCCCGATCACCGCACTGATCCGGCTGATCGCCTCCACCGCACCCGCGGTGTCACCCTGGATCGCCTCGACCCGCTTGGAGATGTCCTCGGTCGCCCGCGCCGTCTCCTGCGCCAGCTCCTTCACCTCGCTGGCCACCACCGCGAACCCCTTGCCCGCCTCACCAGCGCGCGCGGCCTCGATCGTGGCGTTCAACGCCAGCAGGTTGGTCTGCTCCGCGATCCCGTTGATCAGCTTGATCACCGTGGCGATCTCCTGCGAGGAGTCACCCAGCTTCCCCACCGTCCGCGTCGTCGTCTCCGCCACCGTCACCGCCTGACCCGCCACCCGGGCCGCCTCGGTCGCGTTGTGCGCGATCTCCCGGATCGCCGACTCCATCTGCGACGACCCCGTCGCCACCGTGTCCACGCTCGACGCCACCGCACCCGCGGAGGTCACCACCTCGTCGGCCTGGCCGGCGGCGAGGCGCGCGTTCTCCCGCATGCCCTCGGCCGCGCCGCTGAGCTGGTGGGAGGCCGCGGCCAGGCGGGTGGAGGAGTCGTTGACCAGCAGCAGGACGTTGCCGATCGAGTCCAGCGTGTGGTCCAGCGACGCCGCCATCTCACCCAGCTCGGCGCCGCCGGTACGACCCGCCCGCACCGTCAGGTCACCAGCGGCCACCTGCGCGAGCACCTCGCGAATCCGCTGCACGGGCCGGGTCACGCCGCGAGCGACCACCATCGCCAGGACCACGGCGACGAGCAGGCCGGCGGCGATGATCAGCAGAGTGAGCGTCCGCGCCGTCTCGTAGGCGTCCTTGGCGTCCTCCGCCGTCGCCACCGCAGATGCGGCCGCGGCGTCGGTCGCCTCGATCAGCGACTCCTCGATGATGGTCTCGTTCTCGGCCATGGTCTGCAGCAGCCCCGGCATCGCAGCGGGGTTGGTCCCGCTGACCGCCTGCAGTTGGGCGAGGGCCGCGAGGTAGTTCTGGGTCGCCGTCGCGAAGGTCTCGTACGCCGCCCGGGTCGCCGCGTCCAGCGGCATCTCACCCACCGCGGCGATGTGCTCGGCGAGCGACTCGCTGGAGGCCGCGGTGCCCCGCTGCGCCTTGGCGATCGTCTCGGGGGGGAGCGTGGGGATGGAGGCCCGCGCGACGTTGGTCGACAGACGCCACCAGTCGCTCTCGAGCTCCTGCAGCCCGTGGAGCGGGACGGCACCGTTGTCGTAGACCTGCTTGGCCTGGTCACTGAGGGTGGACATCCGGTCGATGCCGAAGGCACCCACGCCCACGGTGGTCAGCGCGACGACGAGGATCGAGCCCAGCAGGCGGCCGCGCAGCCCGATGCCGGACAGCCCCCGGGGCTGCTGGTCGTACCGCGTCGGGCTCGCCGCGGTGTCGGGGTCCTGCACGCGCTCCATGCCTGCTCGCTCTCCTGGAAGTCGGTCGGTCGCCGAGGACCGTCGTTCTGCTCATCGGCAGGCGGAACGGCGGAGTGCACCCCAGTTGTGGAGCGGCTCCAGCGAGGGGGTGCGCCGGGACGCGCGACGGCGCCGTCCCCGGGTGAGGACGGCGCCGTCGGGCGTGCGTTGGCGGACTACACGGTGAAGCGGGCGACCGCCTCCTGCAGCTCCCCGCTCATCCGGGCCAGCTCGGCAGCGGCCCGCTGCGCATCCTCGACCCGCTGGTTGGTCTCCTGCGTACCCGCAGCCAGACCCGAGATCGCCGCGGCGATGTCCTGCGAACCGCTGGCGGCCTCGGCCACGTTGCGGTTCATCTCGTTCGTCGTCGCCGTCTGCTCCTCCACCGCCGCCGCGATCGTGGCCTGGAAAATCGTTGATCTCCCCGATCACCGCACTGATCCGGCTGATCGCCTCCACCGCACCCGCGGTGTCACCCTGGATCGCCTCGACCCGCTTGGAGATGTCCTCGGTCGCCCGCGCCGTCTCCTGCGCCAGCTCCTTCACCTCGCTGGCCACCACCGCGAACCCCTTGCCCGCCTCACCAGCGCGCGCGGCCTCGATCGTGGCGTTCAACGCCAGCAGGTTGGTCTGCTCCGCGATCCCGTTGATCAGCTTGATCACCGTGGCGATCTCCTGCGAGGAGTCACCCAGCTTCCCCACCGTCCGCGTCGTCGTCTCCGCCACCGTCACCGCCTGACCCGCCACCCGGGCCGCCTCGGTCGCGTTGTGCGCGATCTCCCGGATCGCCGACTCCATCTGCGACGACCCCGTCGCCACCGTGTCCACGCTCGACGCCACCGCACCCGCGGAGGTCACCACCTCGTCGGCCTGGCCGGCCGCCGCCCGGGCGTTGGCGGCGATGCCCTCGGCCGCGCCGTCGAGCTTCTGCGAGGCGTCGGCGAGCCGGTTCGCGGAGTCGCCGACCAGCCGCAGCACCCCGCCGATCGAGTCGAGGGTCCGGTCGACCGAGGCCGAGACGCGGGCCAGCTCGGCGCCACCGGTCGGGCCGACGCGCACGCTCAGGTCACCGTCGGCCACCCGGTCGAGCACCTCGCTGATCCGCTGCACCGGGCGGTTGATGCTGCGGGCGACCAGCACGGCCAGCCCCACCGACACGACGAGGCCGATCCCGATGACGAGGAAGGTCAGCGTGCGGGCCGCCTCGGCGGCGTTCCTCGCGTCCTCCGCGATGGCGTCGGCGAACTCCGACTGGGCATCGGCGGCCTCGGTGAGGGCGGCGATCGCCTCGATCTCGGCCGCGTCGAGCGCGGCGCCCGCGGTCTCCAGCTGCGCCAGCTGCGCCGGGTCGCCGCTCTCGAGGGCAGCGATGATCTCGCCGAGCACGGTGAAGTAGTCGGTCATCGCGGGCTCGAAGCGCTCGAAGGCCGCACGTGACTCGGCACCCAGCGGCTCACCGTCGACGAGGCCGGTCAGCTCCTGGATCCGGGCCTGCACCTCGGTGGCGCGGGCCTGGTACTGGGCGACTGCCTCCGGCTGGAGCCCGGGGATCGTGGTGCGCGCCGAGTTCGCCTGGTACTCCCACCAGGCTGCCTGCAGCAGCCGGATCTCGTCCAGCGGCACCGTGCCGTCGTGGTAGATCTGCTCGGCCTGGTCGCTGAGCACCGCCATGCGGGAAGCCCCGATGACGCCGACCGCCAGGGTGGTCAGGGCGACGAGCAGGATCGCCAGCAGGAGCCGGCCCTGCAGACCGACCCGGCGGAACAGCCCGCGCCCTCCTTCCGCCGAGGAATCGGAACCGTGCTGAGCGGTTGGTGCGACAGCGGCGTCCATGCCGAGCCTCCCGAGGGCCGAACCGCTCCACCGGCGGTCGTCCGCCCCAGTTCTCGGCAGATCGGGCGCCGGATTGAGTCGACCCAGGAGTGGAGTCACTCCAGCGGAGCGCCGGACGCCTAGAGCGACCTCAGGAAGGCGGCGACGCCGTCGTCGTCGTTGGTTCCGGTGACGTCGGTGGCGACGGCGAGCAGGTCGGGGTGCGCATGGGCCATCGCGACCGCGCGGCCGCCGCCGTTGCGCACCCACTCGAAGGCGGCGATGTCGTTGGGCATGTCGCCGAAGACGACGACGTCCTCCGGGCCGATCCCGTGCCGATCGGCGACCGTGGCCAGACCCGACGCCTTCGTCACCCCGGTCGCGGAGATCTCCGCGAGGGCATCCGTCGACGAGCACGTGACCGTGGCCCGGCCGCCGATGACCTCCTCCACCAGCGCCACGAACTCGTCGCGCGGCAGCGTCTCGTGGCGGGCCAGGAGTTTGGCGACCGGTTGCACCAGCATCTCCTCCAGCGTCGCCTCGGCGACCCCCGGCGCGTCGACGTCCCACCGCGGCTTGTAGATCGGCTCGTGGCGGAACTCCAGCCCGTACTCGACCGCGAACCAGGTGTCCGGCTGCCGCCGGCGCAGCTCGGCCGTGACCGACCGGAGGACGTCGGGGTGCACCGGCTCCTCGTGGATGATCTCGAAGCTCTCCAGGTCCAGGAGCACGGCACCGTTGCAGCACACCGCCGTCCCGTACCCGAGCACCTCGCGGATCCGGTGCATCCACCGCGGCGGGCGGCCGGTGGCCAGCACCACGGGGACGCCGTCGGCCCGCCACCGCTCGAGCTCGGCGACCGTCGCCTCGCTGACCGTGTCGTCCCAGCGCAACAGGGTGCCGTCCATGTCGCTCGCGATGAGCCGGGGCTTCCAGTCAGACATCGCGCATCCGGTCAGACACCGAGGACCTCTTCCAGGTAGCGGGCGACGCCGTCGGCGCGGTGGCCGCTGGTCACGTGGGCGGTGACGGCGCGCACCGTCGGGTGCGCGTTGGCGACGGCCACCGCCCGGCCCCCGGCCCCGGCGACCGCGGTCAGCATCGGCAGGTCGTTGGGCATGTCGCCGAATACGAGGACGTCGGCGAGGTCGACGCCGAAGCGCTCGAGCGCGACGGCCAGGCCGGTGGCCTTGGTGATGCCCGGCGGCAGCACCTCGATGAAACCGAGGCCCGCGTGGGTCAGCTCGGCGTCGGCCGGGTCGACGACGGACCGGGCGAGCGCCAGCAGCTCGTCCTGGCCGATGGTGGGCGAGCGCAGGAAGACCTTCAGCACGGCCTCGGCCGGCAGGACCTCGTCCTTGGCCACGAGCTGGGCGTCCTCGGGATAGGGCCAGTCGAAGCCGTGCTGCACCCGCAGGGCGCCGCGCGCCTCCCCCTGCTGGGCGGCGTCCTCCACCGCCAGCACCAGGTCGCCGGTCACCGCCTCGATCTGCTCGATCACGGCGGCCGCCTGGCTCCGCGGGAGGGCGACGGCGCGCAGCACCTCGTCGCGCTCCAGGTCGACCACGAAGCCGCCCTGCGACAGCACCGCGATGCCGCGCCCGCCGAGGGCGGCGCGCACGCTGTCGAGCAGCCGCGGGCCGCGGCCGGTCACGCCGACCACCGGGATGCCGGCGTCCCAGCAGGCGGTGACCGCCGCCCGGGTGCGCGGGCTGACCTCGCCGGAGTCGTCGAGGAGGGTGCCGTCGAGGTCGGTGGCGACCAGCTTGGGCCGCCACGGGCCGAGGTCACCGAGCTCCACGACCTCGTCGGCGCCGGGCAGGACGCCGTAGGCCGGCAGGGCCTTCGACGGTGAATCGCTCATGCGGACCGCCCGACGACAGTCGCGGGAGCATCGCAGCGAGCACTGCGCGCGAGGAGCGGACCGCGGCGCGGAGTCGGGCTCATGCCGCAGGGGGCGGGACGGGGGCCGCCAGGGTCATGCCGGGGGTCAGCGCCTCGACGCCGCCGAGCCAGGGCCGCAGCGCCACCGGGACGTGCACCGAGCCGTCGGCCCGCTGGTGCACCTCGAGCAGGCAGGCGATGGTGCGGGCGATGGCGCAGAGCGTGCCGTTCAGCGTGGCCGCCGTCTGGTTCTTCCCGTCCTCGTCCCGGTACCGGATGGTCAGCCGGCGGGCCTGGAAGGTGGTGCAGTCCGAGGTGCTGGTGAGCTCCCGGTAGGTGCCCTGGGTGGGGAACCACGCCTCGATGTCGTACTTGCGGGTGGCGCTGGTGCCCAGGTCGCCGGCGGCGATGTCGACGACGCGGTAGGGCAGCTCCAGCGCCTGGAGGAACTCCTCCTCCCACGCGAGCAGCCGCAGGTGCTCGGCGGCGGCGTCCTCCGGCCGGCAGAAGCTGAACATCTCGACCTTGTCGAACCAGTGCACGCGGATGATGCCGCGGGTGTCCTTGCCGTAGGAGCCGGCCTCGCGGCGGAAGCAGGAGGACCACCCGGCGTAGCGCTTCGGGCCGTGCGCGAGGTCGAGCACCTCGCCGGCGTGCATGCCGGCCAGTGCGACCTCGGAGGTGCCGACGAGGTACAGGTCGTCGCGCTCGATCCGGTACACCTCCTCGTCGTGCTCGCCGAGGAAGCCGGTGCCCTCCATGGCGCTGGGCTTGACCAGGGCGGGAGCGATCACCGGGGTGAACCCGGCTGCCACCGCCCGGCTGATCGCCAGCTGGGCCAGCGCGAACTCCAGCAGCGCGCCGGGGCCGGTGAGGAAGTAGAAGCGGGAGCCCGAGACCTTCGCCCCGCGCTCCATGTCGATCGCGCCGAGGTTCTCGCCGATCTCGATGTGGTCGCGCACCTGGAAGTCGTAGGTGGGCACCTCGCCGACGGTGCGCAGGGTCACCGCGTCGTCCTCACCGCCGGGCGGGACCTCGTCGGCGACCACGTTCGGGATGCGCAGGTGGACCTCCCGCAGCGCGGCGTCGGCGGCGCGCTGCGCCTCCTCGGCCTCCTTGACCTCCGCGGCCAGCGCCTTCGCCCGCTCCAGGACGGCGGGGCGCTCCTGGGGGCTCGCCTTCTTCACCGCCTGGGAGGCGTTCTTCTGCTCGGCCCGCAGGTCGTCGGCCCGCTTCACCGCGTCGCGGCGGGCGGCGTCGGCGGCGAGCAGCTGGTCGACCAGGGACTCGTCGGCTCCGCGGGCGCGCTGGCTGGCACGGACGACGTCGGGGTTCTCGCGCACGAGCCGGAGGTCGATCACGGGGACAACACTAGGTGAGCCGCTCCTGCGACGGCCTCGGCGACGAGAGTCGCTCCGCGAGGGGGTCGCGGCGGCGCGGGGCGCGGAGGGCTCCCGACGGCGGGGGGCGGACGCGCTCGCCGCAGCAGGGGACGGCCGTTGGCCGCGGTGTCGTCCGGAGGACGACAATGCAGCAATGCGCTTCCTGCAGCGGCCCTCGCACGACCTCACCTACTCCGACGTCTTCATGGTGCCCAACCACTCGACGGTCGGATCGCGGCTCGAGGTCGACCTGACGACGCCGGACCGCGTCGGGACGACGATCCCGATCGTGGTCGCCAACATGACGGCGATCTCGGGCCGGCGGATGGCCGAGACGGTGGCGCGCCGCGGCGGCCTCGCCGTCCTGCCGCAGGACATCCCGGTCGACGTCGTCACCGAGGTCGTCTCGTGGGTCAAGACCCGGCACCCCGTCTACGACACCCCGATCACCCTCTCCCCCACCTCGACCGTGGGCGAGGCGCTGTCGCTGCTCACCAAGCGCGCGCACGGGATCGTCGTGGTGGTCGAGGGCGACTCCCCCGTCGGCGTCGTCACCGACGGGCAGTGCCAGGGCGTCGACCGGTTCACCCAGCTCGCCGAGGTCATGACCCGCGACCCGCTCACCATCCCGGCCGGCACGGACCTGCCGAAGATCTTCGACGTGCTCTCCGGCGAGCGGGTGAGCGCGGCTCCCGTGGTGGAGGGCGACCGGCTGGTCGGCGTGATCACCAGGAAGGGCGCGCTGCGGTCGGCGATCTACACGCCGGCGACCGGCCCCGACGGTCTCCTGCTCACCTCGGCCGCCGTCGGCATCAACGGCGACGTCGCAGGCAAGGCCGGCGCCCTGCTCGCCGCCGGGGTGGACGTGCTGGTCGTCGACACCGCGCACGGGCACCAGGAGAAGGCGATCGAGGCGGTCCGCGCAGTGCGCTCGGTGGCCGGCTCCGTGCCGGTGGTCGCCGGCAACGTGGTGACCGCGCAGGGCACCCGCGACCTGATCGAGGCCGGCGCCGACGTCGTCAAGGTCGGCGTGGGGCCGGGCGCCATGTGCACCACCCGGATGATGACCGGCGTCGGCCGGCCGCAGTTCTCCGCCGTCGAGGAGTGCGCCGCCGAGGCCCGCTCGCTGGGCAAGCACGTGTGGGCCGACGGCGGCGTGCGGCACCCCCGCGACATCGCGCTCGCGCTGGCGGCCGGCGCGGCGAACGTGATGGTCGGCTCCTGGTTCGCCGGCACCTACGAGTCGGCCGGTGACGTGCACGACGACGCCGGCCGGCTGTACAAGGAGTCGTTCGGCATGGCGTCGGCGCGGGCGGTCAAGGCCCGGACGGCGACCCAGACCGGGTTCGAGCGGGCGCGGGCGGGGCTGTTCGAGGAGGGCATCTCGTCGTCCCGGATGTACCTGGACCCCGCCCGGCCGGGTGTCGAGGACCTGATCGACCAGATCGTGGCCGGCGTGCGCTCCTCGTGCACCTACGCGGGCGCCCGCACCGTCGACGAGCTGCACGAGCGGGCCGTGCTGGGGGTGCAGAGCTCGGCCGGCTACGAGGAGGGCCGGCCGCTGCCGACGTCCTGGTGACCCCCCTCCCGCTGCCGGTGTTCGAGGGGCTCGTCGCCGACGCCCTCGACCAGGTGCCGCCGGAGCTGATGGCGCTGCTGGACAACGTCGTCGTCCTCGTCGAGGACCGGAACCCCGACGAGCCCGAGCTGCTCGGGCTCTACGAGGGCTACGCGCTGACCGAGCGCGGCTGGGACTACGGCGGGGCGCTGCCGGACCGGATCATGATCTACCGCGAGGCGATCTGCGACATCTGCGAGACCGAGGACGAGATCGTCGAGGAGGTCACGATCACCGTCGTGCACGAGATCGCCCACCACTTCGGCATCGAGGAGGACCGCCTGCACGAGCTCGGCTGGGGCTGAGGCCGCCGGGCGGGGCGGGAGGGCGGTCCAGCCGCCCGGCCGGACGTGCAGCCGGGCCGCGGCGCGGCCCCAGGTGAGCCGGAGCGGCCTGACCCCCCGCCGTCCTCCCCGGGCCCGACCGGTCGGACGACACCGGCCGGGTAGCGTCAGGGGACGTGCCCGACAACAGCGCCGGCCGGTTGCCGATCAAGATGCTGCACGACCGCATCCTGGTGTCGCTGCGCCGCGAGGACGGCGAGCGCCGCTCCACCGGCGGGATCCTCATCCCGGCGACCGCGCAGGTGGCCAAGCGGCTGGTGTGGGGCGAGGCGAAGGGCGTCGGCCCGAGCGTGCGCCAGGTGAAGATCGGCGACCAGGTGCTCTTCTCCCCCGAGGACCAGCACGAGGTCGAGGTGCACGGCGAGGACCTGATCATCCTGCGCGAGCGCGACGTGCACGCCGTCGCCGCCGAGCGCATCGAGGAATCGACCGGCCTCTACCTCTGACGTTCCAGGCACAGGAAGCCATGCATGCGTGCTGGGACGCGGATCCGCATGCAGAGCCTGCTATGCCTGGGTCCCGTGCGGGCTCTCGCGGGCGTGCGTCTCGATCACCTCGGTCATCCCGATGAGGAACCGGCGGACGACGGCCAGCTCGTCCTCCGAGAACCCCTCCATCGCCGCGAGCAGGTCGCGCTGCAGCCCGCCGAAGAACTCCGCCCCCGCGGCCATCGCCTCCGGTGACATCTCCAGCGTCACCCGGCGGCGGTCGGCGTCGTCCCGCACCCGGCGCAGGTGCCCGGCGCGCTCCAGCCGGTCGACCAGCGCCGTCACCGACGCCGAGCTGAGCTCCACGGCCGCGCCGAGCCGGCCCGCGGTGAGCGCCTCACCGCGGCGGGCGGCGTCCATGACCGCGACCAGCGCGCGGACGTCGGTGCGCCCCAGCCCGTGCAGCCCGGCGAACCGCTGCCCGACTGCATCCAGTTCCACGGTCAGCCGGCGAAGGAGCAGCGCCAGCTCCTGCCGCGCGGGATCGACCTCGGCCACCGCACCTCCGTTCGCGCGCGGCACGGAACCGCCCTAATCTCTCGATCATCGAGATGATCGACCGTCAAGGAAATGCGATGCCGCGCCGCACCCCCGTCCTCCGCTGGATCCTGCCTGCCGTCGTCGCCCTGCTGTGGCTCGGGCTGGCCGGGCCGCTCGGCTCGTTCAGCGGCAAGCTCGGGGAGGTCTCGGAGAACGACTCCGCCGCCTTCCTCCCCGACAGCGCCGAGTCCACCCGGGTCACCGAGCTGCAGCAGCAGTTCCGCACCGAGCGGACCCTGCCGGTGATCCTCCTCTGGGAGAGCGACGGCGGTGCGCTGGGCCCGGACACGCTCGCCGAGGCGCAGGAGCGCGTCGAGCAGGCGGCCGGCATCGCCGAGGACGCCGGGGCGCTGGCGGGCGAGCCGTCGCCGCCGATCCCGTCGGAGGACGGCGAAGCGGTGCAGGCCGTCCTGCCCTTCGACCCGGACCTCGGCGACGCGCTGGGCCAGGTCATCGCCGACCTGCGGGATCTCCCCGGCATCGACGGGACCACCGCATACGTCACCGGCCCGGGCGCGATCTTCTCCGACTTCGCCGAGGGCTTCTCCGGCATCGACGGGCTGCTGCTGCTCGCGGCCTTCGGCGTCGTCCTGCTCATCCTGCTGGTCGTCTACCGCAGCCCGCTGCTGCCGCTCCTGGTCATCGGCACCGCCGGCCTCGCGCTGGTGGTCTCCCTCGCGGTCGCCTACTTCCTGGCCTCCCGGGGCTGGATCACGGTGAACGGCCAGAGCCAGGGCATCGCCTCGATCCTCGTCGTCGGCGCGGCCACCGACTACGGCCTGCTGCTGGTCGCCCGGTACCGCGAGGAGCTGCGCCGCGAGCAGTCCCCCGTCGCCGCCATGAAGGTGGCGCTCCGGCAGTCGTGGGAGCCGATCCTCGCCTCGGGCGGGACGGTGATCCTCGGCGTCCTCTGCCTGCTCTTCTCCGACCTCGGCTCCAACCGCGCGCTCGGCCCGATCTCCGCGGTCTGCATCGCCTTCGCCATGCTCGCCGCGCTCACCTTCCTGCCCGCGGTGCTGCTGCTGTTCGGCCGCGCGGCGTTCTGGCCCTTCCGGCCGAAGTACGGCGAGGAGCACGCGCACGGGAAGGGCTGGGAGCGGGTGTCGACCTCGGTCGGCCGCCGTCCCGGCCGGTACCTGGTCGGCAGCACCGGCGTGCTCGTCGTCCTCGCGCTGTTCCTGCCCGCCTTCGACGCCGACGGGATCCCGCTGTCGGAGGCGGTGCGCGGCGGCTCGGAGTCCGGCGCCGGGCAGGAGGCCCTGGCCCGGCACTACCAGGCCGGCGGCGCCAGCCCCGCGGTCATCGTCACCCCCGCCGACGGCTGGCAGGACGTCGCCGACGCCGCGTCGCAGGTCGACGGCGTCGCCGAGGTGGCGCCGTACACCGGGGAGCAGGGCGGCCCGCCCGGGGCCGAGGCCGGCGAGCCGGTCGAGGTGGACGGACTGGTCCGCATCGACGCCACGCTGGCCGACGCCCCGGACAGCGAGGCCGCGCAGGACACCGTGGCCGACCTGCGGACGGCGGTGCGCGACGTCGACCCCGACGCCCTCGTCGGCGGCTCGACCGCCCAGGACCTGGACACCCAGGAGACCGCCGCCCGCGACCTCGCGGTCATCGTGCCGCTGGTGCTGGTCGTCATCACGGTCGTGCTGGCGCTGCTGCTGCGGGCGGTCGTGGCGCCGCTGCTGCTGGTGGGCACCACCGTGCTCAGCACCGCCGCGACCGTCGGCGTGGCCGCGCTCGTGTTCGACCACCTGTTCCAGTTCCCGGGCAGCGACCCGCAGGTGCTGCTCATCGGGTTCGTCTTCCTCGTCGCCCTGGGGATCGACTACAACATCTTCCTCATGACCCGGGCCCGGGAGGAGTCGATCCGGCACGGGGCGCGGGACGGCGTGCTGCGGTCGCTGGCGGTCACCGGCGGCGTGATCACCAGCGCAGGGCTCGTGCTGGCGGCCACCTTCGGGGCGCTCACCGTGCTGCCGCTGGTCATCCTCATCCAGCTCGGGTTCCTCGTCGGCTTCGGCGTCCTGCTCGACACCTTCGTCGTCCGTACCCTGCTCGTCCCGTCGGCGGTCCACCTGATCGGCGACAAGGTGTGGTGGCCCGGGAAGCTGGCGCAGGGCCCCACCGAGCCGGCCGAGCCCGACCGCGAGCTCACCGGCGCGGCCGCGAGGTGATCGGCACTCCACCCCGCCCTCGGTGACGCCGGCCGCCGTGCGCTCACCGTCGGCGGGATCAGCAGGGGTGGCAGGCTGGCCTCCGTGACTTCTCTGCGCGTGGCGGTACTCGGGCCCGGCGGCGTCGGCGGTCTGCTGGCCGCTCTGCTGGCGCGGGAGGGGCACGCGGTCACCTGCCTCGCCCGGCCGGGGACCGCCGCGCACCTCGACGAGCACGGCGTGCGCGTCGCCAGCGCTCGCTTCGGCGAGCTGACGGCGCGGGTCCGCGGCGCCGAGCGGCTGGACGGCCCGGTCGACGTCCTGCTGGTGACCACGAAGGCCACCCAGCTGGACGAGGCGCTCGATCGCGTGCCCACCGACGTGCTGGGCCGCGCGGTCGTGGTGCCGCTGCTCAACGGCGTCGAGCACCTGGCGGCGCTGCGCGAGCGCTACCCGGCCGCGCGGGTGGTCGCCGGCACGATCCGCGTGTTCGCCGACCGCCCCGCACCCGGCGTGGTCCGGCACGACGGCGAGCTGTGCGCCGTCCAGCTGGCGCCGGGCGCCGAGCCGCTGGCCGACGCGCTGGCGGCCGCCGGGGTGGACGTCACGGTCCGACCGGACGAGGCCGGCCTGCTGTGGGACAAGCTCTGCTTCCTCGCCCCCATGGCGCTGCTGACCACCGAGGCCGCGGCCCCCCTCGGCACCGTGCGCGAGGAGCACGGCGAGGAACTCACCGCGGTCATCGGCGAGGTCGCCGCGGTGGCGCGGGCCGAGGGCGCCGCCTCCGACCCCGCCGCCACCCGCGACTTCGCCTGGTCGCTGCCCGACGGCATGCGCTCGTCGATGCAGCGCGACGCCGAGGCGGGCAACCCGACCGAGCTGGAGGCGATCGGCGGGGCGGTGCTGCGGGCGGCCGACCGGCACGGCGTCGACGTCCCGGTCACCCGGCGGATCGTGGCCGGTCTGCGCACCCGCCTCCGGTGAGCCGGCTCAGCCGGCGGTGAACACCCAGGTCAGGACGGCGCCGCCGACGACCACCCACAGCAGCGGCACCCGGTTGACCCACCGGGCGGCGGCCGTGCTGCGGGTGCCGAACAGCACCCAGGCGGCGACCGTCGTCCCGAGGGCGACGAACGGGTAGCCGAACCAGGCGTAGATCAGCAGCGCGGCGAGCGTGGTTCCCGCGGTGCCCGCCGCCATGACACCCCCGATGGCGACCATGAACCACGGGAGCAGGAAGAGCACGTAGAGGCCCTGCAGCACGCCGATCTCGATCGCGGCGCGACGCCGGGCCGCCGGGTCGGCCGGCAGGGCCCGGCCGGGCGGCGGCATGGCGGTGAGAGGGGTCACGGCGGCGCAGCGTAGCGGCGCACCGGGCCATCGGGGCCGTTCCCGACGGGCGAGCCGCGGCCGGACCTGCTCAGAGGTCGCCGGCGCGGACCCGGGCCAGCCACTGCTCCGCGTCGGCGAACGCGGCGTCGGACGACTCCGGCCGCACCGGCCGGTTCCCCCGCTCGTCGGCGCGCGGGTAGGACCCCAGGAAGCGGACGTCCTCGCACACCCGGTGCAGCGCGGCCAGCGCCTCCCCCACGCGCGGGTCGCCCACGTGGCCCTCGCAGTCGAGGGAGAAGGAGTAGACGCCCAGCCGCTGCCGGGTGGGCCGCGACTCGATGCGGGTGAGGTTGATGTCGCGGACGGCGAACTCCCGCAGCAGTTCCAGCAGCGCGCCGGTGCGGTCGCCCACCACGGCGACCAGCGACGTCTTGTCGTTGCCGGTCGGCGCGGCGGGCGGGGCGGGCGGCCCGACCAGCACGAACCGGGTGACCGCACCGGGGTGGTCGGCGACGTCGGAGACCAGGCGGTCGAGGCCGTAGCGCTCGGCCGCGATCGCCGCGCAGACGGCCGCGTCCACCTCGCCCGCGGCCACCGCCGCGGCCGCCGCGGCCGTGGAGTTGGTCGGCAGCGGGTGGACGCCGGGCAGCAGCTCGGCCAGCCGCCCGCCGGTCTGCGCCAGGGCGTGCGGGTGACTGGCGACCGATCGGACGGCGGACAGCGCCGTCCCCGGGCGGACGGCGAGGACGAAGGCGACCTCCAGGTACACCTCGCGGGTGATCACCAGCGGCGCGCCGTCGGCCAGACCGTCCATGGTCGCCGGCACCGACCCCTCGACGGAGTTCTCCAGCGGCACGAGGGCGGCCTCGGCGTCGCCCCATCGGACGGCGGCCAGGGCCGCGGCGACACTCGGCTGGGGGTCCCGACGTCCCTCGGCAGTGGCGATCGCCCTGCTCAGGGCCGCTTCGGCGAAGGTACCCTCGGGCCCCAGGTAGGCGATTCGCGTCGGAGACGGACTGGGTGGCATCCCGGGCATCCGACGAGGGTAGTGCGCACGGGACGAGGCGGTCGCCCGGCCCGGGACGGGCGACGGGAACCGGCAGAACCGGCCCTCCGGGGCCCCACCGCGGAGGGGAGGGATGCGTGACCGCAGGTCCTGCCCGCGTCGCTCCCGGCGCCCTGCACACCGCGCTCTGGCGGCTGCTCGACGCCAGCGACCGGGAAGACCACGCCCCCTTCCTGGCGCACCTGGAGGAGGTCGACGAGGCCTTCGCCGGCAGCCCCGACCCCGCCTGGCGCGCCTGGCAGCACGCGTTCGACGCCCACCGCGCGCTCGTGGACGACGATCCCGCCGGCACCGCGGTCCGGATCGCGGCGGCCCGCGAGCAGCTCGACGAGTGCCCGGTGTCGTCGGGGACGGCCCTGCTCATGGCCTACCTCGCCCACGTCGAGGCGACCGCCGACCACCTCGACTCGGCATTGCTGCTCGCCGTCGACGCCAGCCTGCTCACCGACGGGCCCGCCGTGCCGCCCTCCCGCGCCCTGCTGCAGGCCCACCGCTGGCTGTCGATGACCCTCTCCGCGCTGGACCTCGAGGAGCTCGCCGTCCACCACGCCGTCCGCGGGCACCAGGTGGCCGCGGAGCTCCCCGACGTCGGCGACCGTGGCCGGCTGCTGCTGCTCACCGCCCGCCAGCACGTCGAGCTCGCCCAGACGATGCGCCGCCGCGGCGACACCGAGCGCGCCGCCGAGCTGGCCACCGAGGCGATCGCCTGCGCGACCGGTGCCCGCGAGCTGGACTGGTCCCCCGAGCAGGCCGACGCCGACCTGCTCGACGTGGTGCAGGCCTGGGCGCTCATGTGCAGCGGCGACCCGGGCGCCGCCCTCGGCCCCCTGCGCCGCGTGCGGCGGGCCCTGCAGCGCGACGGCGGCGGCTTGTGGCTGCGCGGCTACACCGACCTGGCGCTGGCCCGCGTGCTCGCCGCCGTCGGGTCGGCCGAGCGGGACCCCGCGGCCGGCGAGGAGGCGATCACCCTGCTGGTCGAGGCCTCGGGCGCGTTCGCCGCCGCAGGCGACCGGCGCCGCTACCGGCAGAGCCTGCTGGAGCTGGGGCAGGGGAACGCCGACCTGGGCCGGCCGGCAGAGGCGCTGCACTGGCTGGAGGCCTACCGCGCCGACACCGGCCGGGCGCACGCCCGCAGCCGGGAGCTCTGGGCGGAGATGTTCGTCCGCCGCAGCCGGCTGCGCGAGGCCGAGCGGCAGGAGGCGGTGCTCCGCCGGCACGCGCTGGAGGACCCGCTGACCGGGCTGGGCAACCGGCGCAGCGCGGAGCGCCGGCTGGGGGCGCTGCGGCTGGGTGAGGAGCCGCTGTCGCTGGCCGTCGTCGACGTCGACCGGTTCAAGGAGGTCAACGACGACACCTCCCACACCCACGGCGACGCCGTGCTGCGCCGGGTCGCCGACCTGCTGCGGGAGCACAGCCGCACCGGCGACGAGGTGTACCGCTGGGCCGGTGACGAGTTCCTCGTCGTGCTGCCGACCGCCACCGAGGCGCAGGCCGTGGTCGTCACGGAGCGGCTGCGGTCGGCCGTCGCCGAGGCTGACTGGGGTGACCTGGAGCTCTCGGGGCCGGTGACGGTGAGCATCGGCGTGGCGACGGCGCCGGCGGTCCCCGACGGGCAGCCGAGCCCGGTCGTCGGCTGGCGGGCGTTGTTCGACACCGCCGACCTCCACCTGTTCTCCGCCAAGCGCCTCGGCCGCAACCGGGTCCGCGCGCACGGCCCCCCCGACGCCGCCCCGGCCGATCGCGGGGCGAGCGCGTGACGACCCTGCACGCGTGGGGCGGGAGGGACACGACGGACGAGGGACGGCGCGTTCCGCGTGACGTGCTCGACACTGTCGGTGACGACATGCACAGTGCGCTCGTGCCACCGGGAGCCCTGCACCACCGGGTGACCGCCGCCCTGAGCAACTGGCAGCTCGACGACGCCGAGCAGCTGCTCGCCGGGGTCGAGCGGGACGCCTCGCCCTACGTCGCTGCCGCACCGGCTGCCGACGCGCCCGACGGCGCCCCGGTGTCGCTCGGCCGCGCGTGGGCCGACACCCTGCGTGCCGAGCTTCTGGTGCGCCGGCTGCGCGTCGCCGGCTTCACGCTCGTCGGCGAGCCCGTCTCCCCCGCCGGGCCCGCCGAGGCCGCCCTCGACCTGCACGCCGGGGTCGCGGGGCTGATCGACGGCGACCGCGCGGACACCGACCCGCGGTCGGAGTCTGCCTCCCGCGCGGCCCTGGCCATCGCTCTGGTCCGCTCGGCCAAGGCGGCGTTCGACGCCGCCGACGACGACCTCCAGCGGGCCGCCGGGCTGGCCCGCCACGCCCGCATCGAGCTGCTCTCCCGGCGCATCGACGCCGCGATGGACGAGGCCGTGGAGGCCGCGAGCCTCCTCGACCCGGGGATGGCGCCCAGCCCGCTGCTGGTCGACACGCTCGGCACGCTGGCCGGCGTCCTCGCCGACCTGGAGCTGATGCCGCTGGCGCTGGACTACCAGCGCCGCGCCCTCGAGGCCGCCCAGGCGGTCGCCGCGGCCGGGGCCGAGGAGACCGATCCCGACGTGCTCGTCGCCGTCGCCGCGACCCGGCTCGGGGAGCTGTGCGCCGAGCTCGGCGAGGGCCTCCTCGACGACGGCGCCCCCGAGTCGGCCGCGCCCTACTTCGCGGAGGCGCGCGGGCTCGCCGAGCAGGCGCTGGTGCAGCTGCCGCCGGACTCCGCCGGTGTCGTGCCCGCCCAGGTCGTGCACGGGTGGGCACTGGTCGGCCTGGGCGAGCAGGCCGCCGCGGTCGGGCCGCTGCGCGCCGCGATCCGGCTGTCCGCGGCCGCCGCCGACCGGGACCGCATGGCTTCGGCGCAGCTGGCGCTCGGCCGCGCGCTGCGCCGCCAGGGCGATGGCCGGGCCGCCGACGAGCACCTGGTCGCCGCCCTCACCCTGGCCACCGGGCACGGCCTGCCGCGGTTGCGCCGGGCCGCCCTGCGGGAGCTCTGCACGCTGCACGCCGACCTCGACGACGCCGGCCGCGCGCTCCCGTACCTGCAGGCCTACCTCGCCGACGAGCTCGACCGGGTCGACGAGCGGCGCACCCGCTGGGTGGAGCTGTTCGGCCGGCGCAAGAGCCTGCTGGAGACCGAGCGGGCCGCCGGGCAGCTGCGCCGGCAGGCCTACGAGGACCCGCTGACCCACCTCCCCAACCGGCGCTACGCCGAGGCGCGGCTCGACGGGCTGCTGGCCGCCGGCGACGTCCCGGCGCTGGCCGTGGTCGACGTCGACAACTTCAAGGCGATCAACGACACCGCCGGGCACCCGGCCGGCGACGCCGTGCTGCGGACCATCGGCGAGCTGCTGGTCGCCGGCGTGCGCGACACCGACGAGGTGTGCCGCTGGGCCGGTGACGAGTTCGTCATCCTCCTGCCCGAGACGACGGCGGAGCAGGGCGAGCGGGCGCTGGAGCGCATCCGCGCCTCGGTCGCCCGGTACCCGTGGACCGACCTCGGCCTCGACCTGCCGGTGACCATCAGCGCCGGCATCGCCTCGGCCACCCGGGGCGACGACCGCAAGACGCTGTTCGCCGCGGCCGACGGGGTGCTGTACGACGCCAAGCGCAGCGGCCGCGACCGCGTGGTGCGGCTCTCCGCGGTCACCCAGACGCGCGCCGCCGACGGCGCGACGCCCCAGCCCGCTGCCCAGGAGGCCGCGACGCCGGAGGCCGCGACGCCCGAGTCCGCGCCGCCGGAGGCCGCGGGAAGCACGTCCGCCGACGACGCCGCCCGCGCCGCCGCCGCCGTCCGCGCGGAGGCGGCCGGCTTCGCCGCGCTCCTGGGCGGCGCGCACCCCCCGCTGGGCACCGCACGCCCCGACGAGCCGCTGCTGGCCCCCGTCGCGCCGGCACCCCCCGCTGCGGGGACCGGCCCGGTGGTGGTCCGGGCCGCGGGCCGCAGCACCGAGCAGGTGCTCGCCCTGGTCCGCGACGCCCGCCGCGACACCCCCGACCGCCCCGTGTTGGTGCTGCACGCGGCCGCCGAGACGCTGGTGGCGCTGGCCACCGAGCACGGATCCGGCACCACCCTGGACGGCGCCGCGCGGGCCGCGGCGGTCGGCCCGCTGCCGGAGCCGGCCGGCCGCACCACCGTGCTGTGCGCCGACGGTGCGGACGCCGCCGTCGCCGCCGAGGCGGCCTTCGCCGCCCGCGTCACCGGCACCGAGGTCCGCCTGATCGAGGCCGGGTCGCTCCCCGAGGGCACCGACTGCCTGGTCGTCGTCGCCGGGGCGGACCCCGGTCTGGCCGCGACGATCGGCGCGCGCACCGACGTGCCGGTGGTCGCGGTCCCGACCTCGGCGGCGCACCCCGGCGGGCTCGGCGGGCTGGGCGCGCTCGTCACGATGCTGCACCCGACCGGGTCCGGCGTGGTCGTCACCGCGGTCGACGACGGCTGCTCGGCCGGCGTCTTCGCCGCACGCACGGCACGGAGGGGTGCCCGGAAGGCGTGACCCCCCGGGGAGCGGTGGACCCGGCGCAGAGCGTCCGGGGGACGGCACCTGGCCGCGGTCTCGGCAGGGTCCGGAGGAGTGGGGCCCGGCGGGTCCCGCGAGGACGGGCGGACCCGGCTCCGCGCGACCGGGGGAGGGCACCTGGCCGCGGTCTCTCGGCAGGGTCCGGAGGAGTGGGGCCCGGAGGGTCCCGCGAGGACGGACGGACCCGGCTCCGCGCGACCGGGGGACGGCACCTGGCCGCGGTGTCGTCCGGAGGACGACGATGTCACGGTGATCGGCTGGCTGGACCTCGCGGCCGGGGCCTCGGGCGACATGCTGCTCGGTGCCCTCGTGGACGCCGGCGTGCCCCTCGACGTGCCGGCCGAGGCGGTCGCCGCCCTCCCGGTCGAGCGCGTCCGCCTGGAGACCGAGCAGGTCACCCGGCACGGGCTGGGCGCCACCCGCGTGCACGTGCATGCCCCGCCCTCCGACGTCCACCGCACCTGGGCCGACGTCCGGCGGCTGCTGACCTCCGCCGCGCTGCCGGCCCCGGTCCGCGACGGTGCGCTGGCCGTCTTCGAGCGGCTGGCCGTCGCCGAGGGCCGCGTGCACCGCGTCGACCCCGCGGACGTGCACTTCCACGAGGTCGGGGCGCTGGACGCGCTGGCCGACGTCGTCGGTGTGGTGGCCGCCCTGGAACACCTGCACCTGGACCGGTTGACCGCCTCCCCCGTCGCGCTCGGCAGCGACTCGGCCCGCGGTGCGCACGGCGTCGTCCCGATCCCCGGCCCGGCGGTGCTGGAGCTGCTGGCGGGGGTGCCGGTGCACGCCGGCCCGGTGCCGGCGGAGACGTGCACGCCCACCGGCGCCGCGCTGCTCGCCGCCCGGGTGGAGGAGTGGACGACGCTGCCCGCCCTCCGCGTCGAGCGGGTCGGCACCGGCGCCGGGGGGCGCGACCCCGAGCAGCTGCCCAACGTGGTCCGGCTGGTCCTCGGCGAGCCGGCCGAGCCCGCGCCGGGCGGGCCGGTGGTGCTCGAGGCCAACGTCGACGACCTCGACCCCCGGCTGTGGCCCGGCGTGCTGGAGGCGCTGCTGACCGCCGGCGCCTCGGACGCCTGGCTCACCCCGATCCTGATGAAGAAGGGCCGCCCCGCGCACACCCTGTCGGCGCTCTGCCGGCCCGACGCGGTCGTGGCCGTGCAGGGCGCCGTCTTCGCCACCACCTCCACGATCGGGTTGCGGGTGGTTCCGGTGGGCAAGGTCGCGCTCGACCGCATGCAGGCGGCCGTCGACGTGCTCGGCGGTCGGGTGGGCGTCAAGATCGCCTCCGCGGGAGGCCGGCCGGTGAACGTGAGCGTCGAGTTCGAGGACGTCGCCGCGCTGGCCCGCGCCCGGGAGCTGCCGGTCAAGGAGGTGCTGCGGGCCGCCACCGCCGCCGCGGCGGCCGCCTACCCGGTCGGCCCTCCCGGCGACGCTCCCCCGCTCTGGGGCTGACCTCACCGCCGCCGCAGGCCCGCCCCCACCACCGGGACGGCGGCGAGCACGAGCAGCCCGACGGCGGCCGGCCCGCCCAGCGCCCACGCCGCGAAGACCAGCAGCGACGAGAGCTCGACCCCCATCCCGGCGACGGAGGTGATCGTCGCGCGGTGCGGGCCGGTGATCCGGCGCTGCAGCTCTGCCTCGGCGGCGACGAGCACGGCGAGGTACAGGCCGTAGGCCACCGCCAGCACGGCGACCACGAGGAGCCCGCTCGCCGCCGCGGCGAGCAGCACCCCGGCCCCGGCGGCCACCAGCAGCGCGGCCGGCAGCCGCCCCGGCGGCCGCGCCAACCGGCCGCCGAGCGCGGCTCCTGCGGCTCCGGCGAGGGAGACGACGAGCACCGAGCCGGGCACCGCCACCTCCGGCACCCCCCGGTCGGCCACCAGCACCGGGAAGTACTCCTCCATCCCGTCCAGCCCGCCGACCAGCGCGACGGCCACGACGGCGGCGAGCAGCGCGGGGCGGCGCAGCGCGACACCCGGGCCGGTGGCCGGCTCCTCGCCGGTTGCGGGGTCGGTGGCCGCCGCCTCGGGGAACCGGAGCGCGAGCGCGGCGGCACCCAGGCAGACGGCGGCGCTGACCCAGCCGACCAGCGGGAAGCCGCCGGCGGCGTAGAGGGCCGTGGCCGCCAGCGCCGTCGGTACCTGGACCAGCAGCTCGGCAGCGGTCATGGCGGCGTTGACCCGGGCGAAGCACTCCGCGGCGCCGACCTCGGCGAGCCCGTCGTGCACCAAGGCCTCCGCCGCGCCCGACGTGCCCGCGCCGGCGAGGCCCCAGAGGACGAAGCCGGCGGCGAACGCGCCCGCCGAGGGAGCCGCCACCCAAACGCCGAAGGCCGCGGCCTGCAGCACGCCCGAGAGGGCCAGCACACCTCGGCGGGACCACCGGTCGGCGAGCAGCCCGGCCGGCACCTCGGCCAGCAGGGCGGTGACCGACCAGAGGCCGAACAGCACGGAGAGCTGGGCGGCGGAGACCCCGGCGTCGAGGAACAGCAGGGCGTACAGCGGGTACAGCGGCACCCACTCGGAGAGCGCTGCCCAACCGATGGCCAGGCGGGCGAGCGGCCTGGCTGCGGGAGGCAGCGGGGGCGGTGCGGATCAATGTCGGCGCATGGCCCGCAGGCTAGCCCGGACGGCGCCCCGGCGCACCGGGTGACGACGGGGGCCGGCGGGCATGACCCGTGCGGGGGAAGCGACACGCCGGGGCTCAACCGCCGGCCACGGCACGCCGTTGCGAGACTGGAGGGACCGGATGCACCGGCCCGCCCGGGAGGGACGCAGGATGAAGCGCACGGCCGAGCACGCGCCGGTGCCCGGCCGTCCGGGTGCCCGCGAGGAGGACCTCGAGCGGCCGGTCATGGACACCGACCCCGCGCTCGAGGGCCTGGTGCGTGTCGCCGCGGCGGTCACCGGCATGTCCTGGGCCTCGGTGATCACCATGGACACCGCCGTCATGCACGTGATGGCGGTGCACGGCTTCCGGGGAGCGGCGTGGCCGCGCGAGGGGTCCATCGTGGCGACGGTGCTCGAGCGCGGCCCGGGGGTGCAGACCTGCGACGACCTCATGGCGGAGCCGCGGTTCGCCCGGAGCCCCTGGGTCGACGGCCGCCGCGCCGGGATGCGCGCCTTCGGCACCGCCCCGGTGGTCGTGGACGGCCGCACGCTGGCCGCGGTCTGCGTCTTCGACTCGGCCCCGCACACCTTCACCGACGAGGAGCGGGCCCGGCTCGCCGACGTCGCGACCGCGGTGGCCTCGCTGGTGCGCGCCGCCCAGCAGGCCCGCCAGCTCGCCGACCTGGCCGCCGCCAGCCAGCTCGCCCGCGCCGAGACCGCCCGCGCCCACCATCAGCTGGCCCGGTCCACCGCTTTCAGCCAGGCGCTGCTCGAGGTGCTCCCCGTGGGCGTCGTGGGCGCCGACGCCGAGGGTCGCATCACCCTGTTCAACGCCGCCAGCCGCCGGTGGCACGGCCTGGACGCCGACCCCACCGTCGAGCCGACGGACATCCCGGGCACCTACCGGCTCACCGACGTCGACGGCGCACCGCTGCCGCCGGAGCAGGTTCCGCTGCGGCGGGTCTACGCCGAGGGACGGCTCGACCGGGCCGAGATCGGGATCGCGGTGCCGGGCGAGCCGTTCCGGCGCATCTCCTGCTCGGGCGTGCAGGTGCACGACGACGAGAGCGCCCTGCTCGGTGCGGTGGTCACGCTCTCCGACGTCACCGAGCAGCGGGCCCTCGAGGCCGCGCTGCGCGAGGCCGCGCTGCACGACCCGCTGACCGGCCTGCCCAACCGCAACCTGCTGCTCGACCGGCTCGACCAGACGCTCGCCGCCGCGGAGCGGGTCCGCCGGTCGATGGCGGTGCTCTACTGCGACCTGGACGGGTTCAAGCCGGTCAACGACACCGCCGGGCACGCGGCCGGCGACGAGGTGCTCGTCGAGGCCGCCCACCGGCTGGCCGCCGCCATCCGCCCCGGGGACACCGTGGCCCGGATCGGCGGGGACGAGTTCGTCGTGCTGTGCCCGGAGGCCGGCTCCGAGCAGGCCGCGCAGGTCATCGCCGACCGCATCACCGCCGCCTTCGACCGCCCGCTGCGCCGCGCCAACGGCGACGAGCACGCCGTGGGGATCAGCATCGGGGTAGCGCTGTGCGGGCCCGGCGAGACGCCCGACTCCGCGCTGGCCGCCTCCGACGCCGCGATGTACCGGGTGAAGGCCGCCCGCCGGGCGGGGCGCCTCCCCGCGCCGCGGCCGGTGCCGGGACCCGCCGTCCCCGCCCCCTGACCCCTCCACCCGCCCCGCCCGGCGGCCGCTACCGTTGGCCGCCGAGAAGGTCGCCTGCCCGAGCTCCGCCCGGCAGTGCCGCGGAGGAGGGTTCGTCGTGATCTGGTCGGTCGTGCTGGCCGCATTCGTCCTGGTGCTCCCGGTCGAGCTGCCCGACAAGACCCTGTTCGCCAGCCTGGTGCTCGCCACCCGGTTCCCCCCGCTGCCGGTGTTCGTGGGCGTCGCCACCGCGTTCGGCCTGCAGGTGGCGATCGCCGTGACCGCGGGCTCGCTGCTCTCGCTGCTCCCGGAGGCGCTGGTGAGCGGCGTCGTCGCGCTGCTGTTCCTGGTGGGCGCGGTGATCCTCTGGCGCAGCGCGACCGCCGGGGCGGAGGACGCCGGCGCGGCCGCCGACGGCCGGGAGCCGACGTCGTTCCTGCGGGCGGCCGCGATCTCCTTCGGCGTGCTGTTCGCCGCCGAGTGGGGCGACCTCTCCCAGCTGGCGACCGCGGGGCTGGCCGCGCGCTACGAGGCGCCGCTGTCGGTCTTCGTGGGCGCGTGGGCCGCGCTCCTGGTCGTCTCCGGCCTGGCCGTCTTCCTCGGCAAGAAGCTGGCCGACCGGCTGCCGATCACGCTCATCCGCCGGGTCGCGGCGGGGCTGTTCCTCGTGTTCGCCGTGGTCGCGGTCGTGGAGACGGTCCGCGCGCTCAGCTGACCGGGGGCGTCAGCAGCGCCAGCCGCTCGACCAGCGCCGTCAGCTGCGCATCGAGGTCGGGCCAGCCCACCTCCGGCGCCGCGGACCGCAGCGTGACGACGCCGTGCAGCGCCGTCCACACCAGCGCCGCCTCCTGGCGCGGGTCGCGGCTGCGGGAGCGCCCCGCAGCCACGCACGCCTCGACGCCCCCGACCAGGACGGCGAAGGCCCGCTGCCCGCTGGCGACCTTCCGCGGGCCGAACATCGCCCGGTAGCGGGCCGGTGCGGCCAGCCCCGCCAGCACGTAGGCCCGGCACCCGGCGAGCAGCCGGCGCACGGGGTCGGACTCGGCGTCGACCGCCGCCAGCACCGCCGCGCGCAGCTGCTCGAACCCCGCGTCCAGGACGGCGCCCAGCAGCGCGTCGAGGTCGGCGAAGTGGCCGTACACGGCGGGCGCGCTGACCCCCGCCTCCCGCGCCACGCCCCGCAGGCTGACCGCGGTCGGCGACCCCTCGCGCTCCAGCAGCGTGGTCGCGGCGGTCACCAGATCGGCGCGCAGGTCCCGGGGCACGATCGGCAATTTACAGCTGTAAACACACGGCCTACCGTGCTTTACAGATGTAAAGCCGTCGTCGCCGAGGAGGCCGCCGTGCCGCTGATCCCCGATCTCACCTGGACCGCCCCCGAGCCACGTCCGGGCCCGGGCGTCGTCGTCCGCACCGAGCTGCGGCTGCGGCGGCTGCGCGAAGTGCCCGCCTTCGTGCGCACCTCGCTCGCCGTCCACCGGCAGGCCATCGCCGCCCCGGGCGCCCGATCGGTACGGCTGCAGGCCGAACCGCTGGCCAGGCGCTTCCGCACCGTCTCGTGGTGGGACGACGCCGCGGCCGCGCGTGCCTATGCGGTCGCCGAGCCGCACCGCTCCGCCATGCGGGACTGGCGCGAGCGCCTGGCGGTCGCGGAGGTCACGCGGGAGCCCGGCGTCGAGGGCGCCGTGCCGGAGGCGGCCACCCGGTGACGCGCGGCCGCGACGACTAGCCCAGCGTCGGGATCCACTCCGCCACGGCGCGACCGATCTCGTGCGGTGAGTCCTCCGGCACGAAGTGGCTGCCGGCCACGGTGGTCTCGGTGAGCGCCGGCCAGCTGCGCACCACCTCGCGCTGGCGGCCGACCAGGATCGAGCCGGGGTCGGCGTCGATGAACAGCTTCGGGACGTCGCTGCCCGCGAGCCAGGCCCCGTATCGCTCCACCCGGGCCACCACGCCCGCCGGCTCCCCCTCGATCGGGAGCTGCCGCGGCCACTCGAGGGTCGGCCAGCGGTCCTCGCGCCGCGCGAAGGGTGCCCGGTAGCGGTCGTGCGCCTCGGGGGTCAGCCCTCGCGCCACCGAGGCCGGCAGGATCCGCTCGACGAAGACGTTCTTGTCCAGCACCGCGGCCTCACCCTGCGGGCCGCGCATCACCTGGAAGATGCCGCGGGCGGCGTCCGGCCAGTCCTCCCAGGTGACCGGCGTGACGATGGCCTCGGTGAAGGCGATGCCGCGGACGGCGGCGGGGTGGCGGGCGGCCCAGTCGAAGCCGAGGCCGGACCCCCAGTCGTGGATCACCAGGGTCACGCGCTCGGTGGCGCCGACCGCGACGAGGAACTCCTCGAGGTAGGCGGCGTGGGTGGCGAACGAGTAGGTGCCCGGGCCCGGATCGGGCAGCTTGTCCGACTCGCCCATGCCGATCAGGTCGGGGGCCAGGCACCGGCCGAGGTGCTGGACGTGCGGGATCACGTTGCGCCACAGGTAGGACGACGTCGGGTTCCCGTGCAGGAAGACGATCGGATCGCCCTCGCCGACGTCGACGCAGGCCATCTCGGCATCCCCCACCCGCACGCGCCGGCGGGGGAACGGGTCGTCGGGCGAGATCTCGTCAGCCATACCGGCGATCCTCACCCCGCGGCGGCGGGACCACCTCCGGAGCCACCGGACCCGGGCGCCGCCGCGCGCGCGGCGGCCTCGATGCGGCCCCGATAGGTGGCCCACTCCTCCGGGGTGCGCTCGGGCAGGTCGGGGTTGCCCGCGCTCAGCCCTGCCGCGCCGTCCAGCGTCTCGCGGAGGATGTCGGCGTGGCCGGCGTGCCGGGCGACCTCGACCGCCACGTGGACGAGGAGGGTGTGCAGCGTGGGGCGCCGTCTCTCCTCCGGCCACCAGGGGACCTCCCCCACCGCGTCGAGCGGTAGCGCGTCGATCGTCGCGTCCGCGTGCACGGCCGAGAAGCGGAAGAGCTCGACGATCTCCGCCCGGGACTCCTCGGCCGTGGCCCACATGTCGGCGTCGTCCGCACCGTCGGCGTCCCACGGGTAGGCCCGGCCGCTCGGCCGGCCGAGCACCTCGCCGAAGTAGCCCAGCTGCACGTACGCGACGTGCTTGAGCAGGCCGAGCAGGTTGGTGCCGGTCGGCGTCATCGGCCGGCGGATCGCGTACTCGTCGAGCCCGTCCACCTTGGCGAGGAGGTCGTCGCGCCGTTGCCGCAGGTAGGTGTGCAGGACCGTCTTGTAGGTGTGCAGGACCGTCTTGCGGTCCGGGTCCGTCGTTCCCATGCCCGGAACAGTGCCCTGGGCGGGTGACGAACCGGGCCCGCTACGGCCTTCCCTGCCTGCCCCCGGCGCCCGGCCGGCCGATGAGCACCCGGAAGAGGTTCTGCAGCCGGTAGCCGCCGTCGCCCGTCCGGTAGGGCTCCAGGTGCTCGAGCACGGCGTCGCGCAGGGCGTCGGGCTCGGTCTGCCGCGTGGCGGCGCGGCCCAGCGGGGTCGCCAGGAGCGGGCCGAGCAGCTCGTCGGCGTCGGCGTAGTCGAAGGGGACGAGCACCTCGTGCAGCCGCTCGACCACCAGCCCGGCCCGCTCCGCCATCGCCCGCAGCCGGGCCGGCTCGCTCACCGCCGGCGTCCGCGTCGGGCGGCCGGGCGCCAGCGCCTGCTGCAGCACGCGCAGCTCGCACTCCCGATCCCGCCCCCACACCGTCGCGGCGACCACGCCGCCGGCGCGCCCGGCCCGGTGCAGCACCGCGACCGGGTCGGCGACGTGCATCAGCAGCTGGACGGCGGCCACCACGTCGAACGGCCCGGGCGGCGGGTCCTGCGCGTGCCGCACCAGGAAGGTCCCGCCGGGCACCTCCGCCGCGGCCTGCGCGACGGCCTCCGCGTCGAGGTCGACGCCGGTCACCCGGGCGCCGCGGTCGGCCGCCGCCCGGGCGAACAGGCCGGCGCCGCAGCCCAGGTCGAGCACGCGGGTGCCACGGCCCACGCCGGTGGCGTCGAGGACGGCCTCGTGCAGCGGCGTGCCCCAGCCGCGCGGTTCCTCGCTCACCGGGTCGAGCCTAGGCGGCGCCCCGTCCTCGGGAGGTCGGCACCGGCCGCGGCCCGGCGTCCCGCGAGGCCCGGCAACCGCGCCGAATGCGACGAACTCGTGGCCATCAGCGCCTGATGACCACGAGTTCGTGACACTCGACGGGTCATGGCCACCACGTCGCCCGGAATCGGGCTTGACCCTGACGCGACGTCAGGCTGTTGCCTGCTCCATGTCAGAGAAGGGGGTGTCCGCGTGAACGTGGGCGAGGTCGCGGCGCTGGCCGGCGTCACGGTGCGCACGCTGCACCACTACGACCGGATCGGCCTGCTGTCGCCGTCCGGCCGCACGGCAGCCGGCTACCGGCAGTACGCGCCGGCCGACCTGGAGCGGCTGCACCAGGTGCTGCTCTACCGCGAGCTCGGGTTCCCCCTCGAGGAGGTCGCGACGCTGCTCGACGATCCGTCCGCCGATCCCGCGGAGCACCTGCGCCGGCAGCACCGGCTGCTGCGGGACCGGCTGGACCGGACGTCGGCCATGGTCGCGGCCGTCGAGAAGGAGATGGAGGCACGGGCCATGGGGATCTCGTTGACCCCGGAGGAGCGGTTCGAGGTGTTCGGCGACTGGCTGCCCGAGGAGTACGCCGCCGAGGCCGAGGAGAAGTGGGGCGGCACCGACGCCTGGGCGCAGTCCCAGCAGCGGACCCGCACCATGACCAAGGACGACTGGCTGCGGGTCAAGGCGGAGTCCGACGACGTCGAGCGCCGGTTCGCCGAGGCGCTGGCCGCGGGCGTGCCCGCGGACTCGGCGCCGGCGATGGACCTGGCCGAGGAGCACCGGCAGCAGATCAGCCGGAACTTCTACGACTGCCCGCCCGAGGTGCACGCCGGCCTGGGCCGGATGTACGTCGAGGACGAGCGGTTCACCGCGTACTACGAGCGGATCGCGCCCGGGCTGGCGCAGTACGTGAGCGCCGCCGTCCAGGCCAACGCCGCCCGCCAGGGCTGAGCAGGCGTGTGCGCCGGAGCCCGGTCCCCCGCTCCGGAACCGGGCTCCGGCGCACGCGCTCGGGGGTCACCCGCGGGTGACCAACCCCTCGGAGACCATCCAGTCCAGCGCGACGTCGGCGGGCTCCTCCCCCTCGACGTCGACCCGAGCGTTGAGCATCTGCAGCACCTCGTCGGTCAGCAGCGGTGTGATCCGGCCGAAGAGGTCGGCCAGCTCGGGGTGCTCCTCCAGGGTCTCGGTCAGCACGACCGGGGAGATGTTGTAAGCCGGGAAGAACTGCCGGTCGTCCTCCAGCACGGTGAGATCCAGGGCGGGGATGCGGCCGTCGGTGGTGAACACCTCACCGAAGTTGCACAGCCCGTCGCCGGTGGCCTCGTACACCGCGCCGGTGTCCAGGATGCGGATGTTGTCCCGCGGCACGCCCTGCGGATCCCCGAGCGGGATGTCGTAGGTCTCGAGCATCGGGGCGAGCCCGTCGTTGCGGCTGGCGAACTCCGACTCGACGCAGAACGTCCGCTCCTCGACCGGGAGCTCGGCGATCCCGGAGAGGGTGGAGATGCCGCCCAGCTCGGGCACCGCCTCGCTGCGGACGGCGAAGGCGTACGTGTTGTTCGCCTCCGCCGGCGGCAGCCACGTCAGGCCGTTGGTCGCGTCGGCCTCCCGCACCGCCTCCCACTGCTCCTGCGGATCGGGGATCGGCTCCGGCTCGCCGAAGTAGGAGAGCCAGGCCGTGCCGGTGTACTCCCACTCCATGTCGATGTCGCCGTCGACCATGCCCTGGCGGGCGGGGACGGAGCCGGGGATGTTGGTCCGGTCCACGACCTCGAAACCGGCGACCTGCAGCGCGATCACCGCGATCTTGCCGAGGATCAGCTGCTCGGTGAAGTTCTTGGCGCCCACGACGATCTCGGCGCCGTCGGCGCCGTCGATCGGCTCGATGCTGCCGGGTGCCGACGGTGGGGTGTACTGCGTGGCGGCCTGGAGGCCGCAGCCGCTGGTCGCCAGGCAGCCCGCGACGACCAGTGCGACGAGTCCGGCGGGCGGGCGCGCGCGCATCAGAGTCCCTTCGGGCGGGCGACGTGCTCCACGACGCGGCCCAGCCAGTCGATGGCCAGTGCCAGCAGGGCGACCAGCACCGCCCCGCTGATCAGCAGGGCGTCGAGCGACAGGTTGATCCCGGTAGTGATCAGCAGGCCGAGCCCGCCGCCGTTGATGAAGGTGGCCAGGGTCGCGGTGCCGACGAGGAGCACGAGCGCGGTCCGCACGCCGGCCAGCAGCACCGGCACGGCGAGCGGCAGTTCCACGCGGAGCAGCACGGCGAGGGCGCTCATCCCCATGCCCCGGCCGGCCTCCACCAGGCGGGCGTCGACGCCCTGGATGCCGACCAGGGTGTTGCGCAGGACGGGCAGCGCCGAGTAGAGGACCAGCGTGACGACCGCGGTGCCGAACCCGAAACCCAGCCAGGTCGCCATCAGCACGAACAGGCCGATCGCGGGGGCCGCCTGGCCGGTGTTGGCGACGGCCAGCACTGCAGGGGTGAAGCGGCGGAGCCGTCGGCGGGTGAGGGCGACGCCCAGCGGGATGGCGATGGCCAGCACGATGACGGCCGCGACCGCGGTGAGCTGCAGGTGCTGCACGACGGTCCGGGACAGGGCGTCCCAGGCCAGCTGGCGGGACTCGGTCTCGCTGAGGTCGGCGGTCAGCCGCCAGACGACGAACGCCAGCACCGCGACGGCCAGCATGACCGGCTGCCACAGCAGGGCCCGCCAGCCGCCGGCACCCGCCTGCGCCGCGCGTTCGTCGGCCGCCTGGGTCGCGGGCTCCGGGGCCGTCGGATCGGGCGTCCCGTCCGGACGGAGCCCGGTGGAGGCGGTCATCCGTCCCCCCCGCTGCGGGTGCGCTGGATGGCCCCCATCACGGCCTCCACGGCCATCACGCCGGCCAGGACGTCCCGACGGCCGGTGACGACGACGCCGCCCTGGCTGGCCGCCAGCATCGCGTCCAGGGCGTCGTTGAGGGTCGAGCGGAGCCCGACCACGGGGAGCCGTTCGTCGACGGCGCCGGGCACCGTCGACGTCCGCTCGAGCTCGGCCAGCGTGGGCCAGCTGATCGGCCGCCCCCGCTGGTCGACCACCACCACGTAGTCGTCGCCGGCCGCCCGCGCCGCCGCGACCGCCGCGACGGAGTCCGAGCCGACGGTCGCCGTCGTCGGCTGCTCGAGCTCCACGTCCCCCACCCGGGTCAGGGTGAGCTGCTTGAGGGTGGCACCCGCGCCGACGAAGTCGGCGACGTACTCCTCGGCGGGCTCGGCGAGGATCCGCTCGGGGGTGTCGTACTGCACCACCCGCGCGCCGACGTCGAAGACGACGATCCGGTCGCCGAGCTTCACGGCCTCGTCGAAGTCGTGGGTGACGAAGACGATGGTCTTGCCGAGCTCCTCCTGGATACGGATCAGCTCGTCCTGCAGCCGCTGCCGGGTGATCGGGTCGACGGCGCCGAACGGCTCGTCCATCAGCAGCACCGGCGGGTCCGCGGCGAGGGCTCGGGCCACGCCGACGCGCTGCTGCTGGCCGCCCGACAGTTCGCGCGGGTAGCGGTCGCGGTACTGGTCGGGGTCCAGGCCCACCAGGTCGAGCAGCTCGTCGACCCGCGCGGTGACCCGGGCGTCGTCCCACTTCAGCATCTTCGGGACCAGGCCGATGTTGGTCGCCACCGTCATGTGCGGGAACAGCCCACCGGCCTGGATGACGTACCCGATGCGCCGGCGCAGCTGGTCGGGCTGCTGGTCGGTGACGTCCTCGTCGCCGAGGTGGATGCGCCCGCCGGTCGGCTCGATCAGCCGGTTGATCATCTTCAGCAGCGTGGTCTTCCCGCAGCCCGACGGGCCGACGAACATGACGGTCTCGCCGGCGGCGATCTCCAGGGTGACGTCGTCGACGGCCGGCACGTCCTGACCGGGATAGCGCTTGGTCACGCCGTCCAGGCGGATCGGGACGCCGCTGATGTTCCGGTCGTCGCGGCCGGACTCGGCAGCGGACGTCGGGGCGGGCAGGGTCTCAGACACGGATCCCCCTGGGGGTGGTCAGCCGGCCGGCCAGCACGAGCAGCAGGTCGAGGACGAGCGCCAGCAGGACGATCGCGATCGTCCCGGTGAGCGTGGAGTTGAGGGCATTGGCCCCGCCGAGCCGGGAGAGGCCGGAGAAGATGAAGCCGCCGAGCCCGGGGCCCAGCACGTAGGCGGCGATGGCGGCGATGCCCATCACCATCTGGGTGGACACCCGGATGCCGGCGAGGATCACCGGCCAGGCCAGCGGCAGCTCCACCCGCAGCAGGGTGCGCACGCGGCTCATGCCGATGCCGCGGGCGGACTCGACGAGCGACCGGTCGACCCCGGCCAGCCCCACGACGGCGTTGCGCAGCACCGGCAGCGCCGCGTAGAAGGTGATCGCGATGACCGCCGGCGTGATGCCGAACCCGAACGGCGCCAGCAGGATGCCCAGCAGCGCGAACGAGGGGATGGTCAGGCCGACGGCGGAGAACCCGTTGGCAGCCGACGTCGCGGTCGGGTTCCGGTAGACCAGCACCGCCAGCGCGACGGCGATGAACGAGCCCAGGACGACGCACTGGACCACGAGGCTGACGTGCTGGAAGGCCTGGAAGGCGATGAGATCGGCACGTTCCGTCACGTACTCCCACATC
The DNA here is from genome assembly GCF_054050795.1 of Blastococcus sp. SYSU DS1024. Lineage (NCBI taxonomy): Bacteria > Bacillati > Actinomycetota > Actinomycetes > Geodermatophilales > Geodermatophilaceae > Blastococcus > Blastococcus sp. SYSU DS1024. The sequence goes on along the minus strand of NZ_JBJHAA010000006.1, from coordinate 14,925 downwards.
GCGGCAACGCCTTCCCTGCCCGACGTCGTCGTCGGGGTTCGTCGTAGGGGTTCGTCGTCGTTCCTCGTCCCGGCACGGATCCCCGCGCCCCGGTGGTGCCGCGCTGCGGCGGGACGCGCCGGTAGGTCGGCCGCGTCCGGACCACCGTAGCCGCGGCCGGGGGCGCCGGGGAGATCCTGTCCGCGCGCTCGCGCGGTGGCGCGCCCCCCGCCGGGACCCCGGCGCGCGCGGACGGCGGGGCACCGGTCATCCTGGGGCGGGATGAGGGCCGTATGGGTGTGGCTGCACCGCCCGGCCGCGCAGCGGGGGGTGCGGGCCGCGGTCGCTGCGGGGCTGGCCTGGCAGGTGGCGGTCATGCTGCCGCCGCTGCTGTCGGAGTACGCCTACTACGCCCCGCTCGGCGCGGTGATCGCCGTCCACCCGACGATCGCCGACTCGGCGAGCGCGGCGTGGCGCAGCGTCCTCGCGATGCTCCTGGGCTTCGCCCTGGCCTACGCCGTGTACGAGCTGACCCGGACGGTCCCGGACGCCCTGACGATCGCGCTGATCGTCGCCCTGGCCATCGCGATCGAGCAGTGGCGTCGCCTCCTGCGGGACCAGGCCGCCTGGGTCAGCTTCGCCGCCGTCCTGATGATCACCGTCGGGGCCGGGCAACCCGGGCCCTACGTCCTGCGGTACGCCGGGCTGACGCTGGTCGGCGCCGCCATCGGCGTCCTGGTCACCGCCGTGCTCTTCCCACCCCTGCAGCTCACCCAGGCCGTCGACCGGATCGCCGCCACCCGCGCCGTCCTCGCCGAGCACCTCTCCGACATGGCCGGGACCCTGCGCGAGGGGCAGGTCCCCGACCCGGGCGAGTGGACCGAGCGCAACCGCCGGCTGGACGGCGCGCTGGACCGCATGCGCGCCGCCGAGCGCCAGGTGGACCGGGCCCGCCTCGCCAACCCCCGGGCACGCCGCTGGAAGGGGCGGGCCGAGAGCATCCGGGACGAGTCCCGTGCGGTCGACCGCGTCGCGGTGCTCGTCGACGACCTCACCTCGCTGGTCGTCGAGTTCCACCCGCACCGGCGCGGCATCGACCACGCCGACGCCGGGACCGGCTGGGTGCTCGCCGAGGCCCTGGACGGGCTCGCCGACGTGCTCCGCGCCGGCGAGGGGACGGCACCGCACGAGCGCGACGCCCGGCTCGCCCGCGCCGTCGACGCGCTGCACCGGCTGGTGGGGCTGGTCCGGACCAGCACGGTCTCCGACGACGAGGGCTTCTTCGCCCTCGGCGCGGTCGCCGTCGGGGTCCGCCGCAGCCTGTCGGCGCTCGGCGCGCAGGATGGTCTGCGCGCCGCGGCGTGAGCCTCAGACGCGGATGAGCAGCTCGCCGTGCAGCATGCCCAGCCAGCCGTCGTCGGCGTCCCGCCACCGGCGCCACGCGTCGGCGAGCTCCTCGAGTTCTGCGCGCGTCGCCAGGCCGTGGGCCAGGGCCTGCTCGGCGAAGGACGACGCCGTCGCCCGCCCCGCCCACGAGGTGCCCCACCACTCCCGCTCGGCCGGGGTGGCGAAGCACCAGGCCGACGTCGACGCCGTGAGCTCGCGCAGCCCGGCGGCGTGCGCCCAGCTCACCAGCCGGCGTCCCGCGTCGGGCTCGGCGCCGTTGCGCCGGGCCACCCGCTGGTAGAGCGCCAGCCAGCGGTCCAGCCCGTCGTCGGCGGGGAACCAGGTGGTGGCCGCGTAGTCGACGTCGCGCACGGCGACCAGCCCGCCCGGCCGGCAGACCCGCGCCATCTCCCGCAGCGCGGCCACCGGGTCGGTGAGGTGCTGCAGCACCTGGTGGGCGTGGACGACGTCGAACGAGGCGTCGGGGAGGTCGAGGGAGTAGACGTCGCCGACGGCGAAGGTCACCGCCACGCCGGTGCGGGCGGCGAGCGCCTGCGCCTCGTCGAGCGGGTCCGGGGAGACGTCGAGGCCCAGCACCCGGCCGGGCGCCACCCGCGCGGCGAGGTCGACGGTGATCGTCCCCGGGCCACAGCCGATGTCGAGCAGGTCGAGCCCCGGGCGCAGCACCGGCAGCAGGTGACCCGCCGAGTTCGCCGCCGTGCGCCACCGGTGCGACTGCAGCACCGGCTCGGCGTGCCCGTGCGTGTAGGTGTCCACGGTCGCAGTGTGGCCGAACGTCCCGCTGGCTGGAACCAGCAGTCCACAATGTGAGATCCGCTCCTCCTCCCTCGCCGCGGCGCGTCCTCCCTCAGCGCCCACGGTGCGGGAGGAAGCGCCATGATCAGGTCACCTGATCGTGGCCACGAGCACCTACTCGGCGAGCACCTGCTCGGCCACCGGCACCGCGCGCTCGCGGTCGGCCGGCACCAGGCCGATGCGGGTGCGGCGGTCGAGCAGGTCGGCCACCGTCCGCGCCCCCTCGTGGCGGACGGCGAAGCGCAGCTCCCCCACCGTCTCCGGCCGCCCGGCCACCACCAGCGCCGGCCCGAGCGCCTCGACGTCCGGCGCCTCCGTGCCGTACCGGGCCACCAGCCGGGCCGGGGCGGCCACCCGGTCCAGGGCCACCCGCGGCGCCGCGCCGACCAGGGGCAGCCGCGCGGTCGCCGAGTGCGCGGCCCCGCGCCCGAGCCGGGCGACCACGGCGTCGACCGCCTGCTCGGCCATCGCCCGGTAGGTGGTCAGCTTCCCGCCCACCACGGAGAGGACCGGTCCGTCCCACACCAGCAGGTGCGTCCGGGAGAGGTCGGCCGTGGCGCCCCCCGGCCCGGTGCCTGCCGACTCGGGCAGCACCAGGGGCCGGTAGCCGGCGTAGGCGCCCACCAGGTCCGCGCGGGTCAGCGGCTCGGCGAGCACCTGGTTCACCGTGTCCAGCAGCAGCCGCACCTCGGCGTCGGAGGGCACCGCGTCGTCGTCGGGCACCGGGCCCTCCACCGGCTCGTCGGTGAGCCCGAGGTACACCAGCCCGTCGGCCTGCGGGAGCGCGAACACGTACCGCGACCGGGACCCGGGCAGCGGAACGGTCAGCGCCGCCGCCGGCGAGCCCAGCCGCACGGCCGGCACCACCAGGTGCGAGCCGCGCGAGGGCACCAGCCGGATCCGCGGCGCGAGGCGCTGCGCCCACACCCCGGCCGCGTTCACCACCGCGCCCGCCCGCACGGTCAGCGGACCCTCGTCCGTGGCCACGTGCACGTCGGCGCCGTCGACGCCGGTCACCGCCGCCCCGGTCAGCACCCGCGCCCCGTGCGCAGCCGCCGTCCGGGCCAGGGCGACGACGAGGCGCGCGTCGTCGGTCAGCTGCCCGTCCCAGAAGACGACGCCACCGCCCCCGGCCCGCACCCCCGGCACCAGCCGGCCGACGTCGGCGGCGTCCACCCGCCGGGTCGAGGGCAGCGAGCCGCGCCCCCCGGGCACCGAGAACCGCACCGCGTCACCGAGCCGCCCGCCGAGCCCGGCGAGGGCGGTGACGTCGCGGCCGGCCGCGTCGGGCACGAGGAACGGCAGCGGGCGCACCAGGTGCGGCGCCGTCGCGCCCATGAGGACGGCGCGCTCGCGGGCGCTCTCCCGCGCCAGCCCGATCTCCCCGTGCGCCAGGTACCGCAGGCCGCCGTGCACGAGCTTCGACGACCACCGGCTGGTGCCCGCCGCCAGGTCGGCGCGCTCGCACAGCAGCACCGACAGGCCACGCGCCGCGGCGTCCAGGGCCACCCCGGCGCCGGTCACACCTCCGCCGACCACGACGACGTCGACGGTCGCGCCGGGCGCTTCCGCGAGATCCCGGGCCCGCCGGGCGGGTGACAGGGAGCCGATCACCTGGCTGTCCAGCGCTGCGGCACCGGCAGACTGTAGCCGTGCCCGAGCAGCCGGAACTGACGATCCAGGGCTGGGGCCCGCGCCCCGCCACCCAGGGCGACGGGAGCCCCGACGGCGCCCTGCCCAAGGCCGCGCGCCGCTACCTCACGCGCGAGCTGCGCTGGGAACCGCGGTCCACGCCCCCCGTGCCGGTGGCGCAGATCCGGCTGGCGCCCTGCCGGCTCCCCGAGGAGGACCGCACGGCGCTGGCCGGCCTGCTCGGCGAGGAGCACGTGCGCACCGACCGGGAGTCGCGGCTGCGGCGGGCCGGCGGCAAGAGCTACCTCGACCTGCTGCGCCGGCGGGAGGGCGACGCCTCCGACGCCCCCGACGCCGTGGTGCTGCCCGGCACCACCGAGGAGACCGCCGCGCTGCTCGCGCTCTGCAGCGAGCGCGGCATCGTCGTCGTGCCGTTCGGCGGCGGGACCAGCGTGGTCGGCGGGTTGGCCGGCGTCGACCCCGACGACCGGCCCGCCATCGCCGTCGACCTGTCGCGCATGTCGTCGGTGCAGGCGCTGGACGTGCCCTCGTCGCTGGTCACCGTGGGCCCGGGCATGCGCGGGCCGGTGCTGGAGCAGGCGCTGGCCCGGGAGGGCCTCACCTTCGGCCACCTGCCGCAGAGCTGGGAGTTCGCCACGCTCGGCGGCTACGCCGCGACCCGGTCGGCCGGGCAGTCCTCGACCGGGGTCGGCCGGTTCGACGACCTGGTCGCCGGCCTCACGCTGGCCACGCCGTCCGGGGTGCTCCAGCTCGGCTCCCCGCCCGCCTCGGCCGCCGGCCCCGACCTGCTGGGCCTGGCGCTGGGCTCGGAGGGGACGCTCGGCGTCATCACCGAGCTGACGCTGCGGGTGCGCCCCAAGCCGTCGGCCAGCGCCTACGAGGGCTGGTCGTTCCGCACCTGGCCGGCGGGGCTCGCCGCTCTCCAGCTGCTCGCCCGGCACGACCTGCTGCCCGACGTCGTCCGGCTCTCCGACGCCGACGAGACCCGCGCCAACCTGCTCATGGCCGCCGGCGCCGGGGCGAAGGCGCTGCGCGGCAGCCTGCGGGCCCGGGGGCGCGGTGAGGGCTGCATGCTCGTCGTGGGCTGGGAAGGGGTGCCCGACCTGGTGCGCGCCCGGATGCGGGCCGCCGCCTCGCTGCTGCGCGACGGCGGGGCCGTGCGGCTCGGCCGCCGGGTGGGCGACTCCTGGCGCCGGCACCGGTTCGAGGGGCCCTACCTGCGCGACCGGCTCATGGACGGCGGCCTGCTGGTGGAGACGCTGGAGACGGCGGCCACCTGGACGGCGCTGCCCACCGTGTACGACGCCACCCGCCGCGCGCTGCAGGACTCGCTGACCCGCGGCGGGCACCGGCCGCTGGTGCTGGCGCACGTCTCGCACGGCTACGCCACCGGCGCCTCGCTCTACTTCACCGTGATCGCCGACCGCGACGACGCCCTGCCGATCCAGCAGTGGCTCACCGCGAAGCGGGCGGCGACCGACGCGCTGCTGGCCGCGGGCGGCACGCTCACCCACCACCACGCGGTCGGCGCCGACCACCGGCCGTGGCTGGAGCGCGAGGTGGGGCCGCTGGGCGTCGAGGTGCTGCGGGCGGTCAAGCAGCGGCTCGACCCGCGCGGCATCTGCAACCCCGGCGTCCTGCTGCCCGACTAGCCCGACGAGATCTGCACACTCGCCCCCTTCAGCGTGCTGATGGGGGCGAGTGTGCAGATCTCGCCCTGCGGGCGCGGGTCAGCTCGTGGTGGCGATCCCGCCGTCGACGGGGATGACCGCACCGGTCACGTAGGAGCCGGCCCGCGAGGAGAGGTAGACGACGACGCCCGCCATGTCGTCGGGGCGCCCGATGCGGCCCAGCGGCGACTTCGCGGCGATCTCGGCCCCGAAGGCGTCGAGGGTGGCGGCCATCATCTTCGACTCGAACGGCCCGGGGGCGACGGCGTTGACGGTGATCCCCTTGGGCCCGAGCTCCTTGGCGAGCACGCGGGTGAGGTGGTGCAGCCCGGCCTTGCTCGCGGCGTAGGAGTAGGTCGGCATCGGGTTGACGTGCAGGCCGTCGATGCTGCCGACGTTCACGATGCGCGCCGGGTCACCCTCCGCAGCGGCGGCCTCGAGCTTCGGCAGGAAGGCGCGGGTGAGGAAGAACGGCGACTTGAGGTTCAGGTCGAGCAGCTTGTCCCACGCGGACTCGGGGAACGTCTCCAGCGGCTCGCCCCAGGTGGCGCCGGCGTTGTTCACCAGGATGTGCACCCGCTCCTCGGCGCGGCCCACCTCCTCGGCCAGCCGCACGCACTCCGCCTCCGTGGAGAGGTCGGCGGGGATCGAGACGGCGGTCCCGAACTCGGCGAGCTCCGCGACGGCGGCGTCGCCGGCCTCGGCCTTGCGGGAGCTGAGGTAGACCTTCGCCCCCGCCTGCAGCAGCCCCCGGGCCATCATCAGGCCGATGCCGCGGGTGCCCCCGGTGACCACAGCCACCTTGCCGGTCAGGTCGAACAGGTCCACGGGTACCTCCGGTTCGGCGTCGCAGCGCCGTCGTCGGCACCACCCCCGGCACCCTAACGAGGCCCGCAGCGGGCGGCGTCGGAGCCAGGTGTGCCAGCCTGGCGCCCATGATCGGATCCGCCGCGACCCCGGGGGCCACGAGCGAGGTCGGCCCGCTGCGCACCGTGCTGCTGCACCGGCCCGGCCCCGAGCTGCGCCGGCTGACACCGCGCAACAACGACCAGCTGCTCTTCGACGGTGTCCCGTGGGTGGCGCGGGCGCAGGAGGAGCACGACGCGTTCGCCCAGGCGCTCACCGACCGCGGCGTCGAGGTGCTGCACCTGGCCACGCTGCTGGCCGAGGTCCTCGCCTTCCCGGCCGCCCGGGCCGAGCTGATCGGCGCCGCCGTCGACGACCCCCGGCTGGGCGCGACCCTGCAGCGCGACGCCACCCGGCACCTGGCCTGGCTCTCCCCCGAGGACCTGGCGACGGCGCTCATCGCGGGCCTGGCGCACGACGAGCTGCGCGGCCACGGGCTCGCCTACCAGCTCATGGCGCGCTCGGACTTCGTCGTCCCCCCGTTGCCCAACCTGCTGTTCACCCGCGACTCCTCGGTCTGGATCGGCGACGAGGTGGCGGTGACCTCGCTGGCCATGCCGGCGCGGCACCGGGAGAGCACGATCACCGCCGCCATCTACACCCACCACCCGCGCTTCTCCGGGTCCGAGCAGCTGTACGGGCCCGGGCTCGAGCACCTGGAGGGCGGTGACGTGCTGCTGCTGGCCGAAGGCGTCGTCGCGGTCGGGGTGGGCGAGCGGACGACGCCGGGTGGCGCGGAGCGGCTCGCGCGGCGGCTGTTCGCCCGCGGCCTGGCGCACACGGTGCTCGTCGTCCCGATCGCCCAGGAGCGCGCCACGATGCACCTGGACACCATCGCCACGATGGTCGACGTCGACGCGATGGTCATGTACCCGGCGGTCGCCGACTCGCTGGTCGCCTGGACCGTGACGGCCCCGTACGGGGTCGCCGACGACGCCGACAGCACCGACCTCGCCGTCACCGGGCCGCAGCCGTTCCTCACCGCGGCCGCGACCGCGATGGGCATCGACAAGCTCCGGGTGATCGACACCGGGCTGGACCCGGTCACCGCCGAGCGCGAGCAGTGGGACGACGGCAACAACACCCTTGCCCTGGCACCGCGCCTGACGGTCGCCTACGAGCGCAACACCGTCACCAACGCCGCGCTGGAGGCCGCGGGCATCGAGGTGGTGCGGATCGCCGGCTCGGAGCTCGGCAGCGGCCGGGGCGGCCCGCGCTGCATGTCCTGCCCCGTCTCCCGCGCCCCCCTCTGACCCCGGGCGCACGACGCCGGGGACGGCGGCTCGGCGCTGCGACCGGGGGACTTTCCGCGCCGGAGCTCCCATCGGCGTGATCACGGCCACTACGCTGCCCTTTCCCGCGCCGGGCCCGGCGCTCGGCGAGAGGACGGCGCGGTGGCAGCGACGGGGACGGCGCGCAGGACGGGGCGCATCGCGGGGATCGGCGGCGGGCTCGTCGGCTACCTGGTCTTCGTCGAGTTCACCAGCGGCGTGCTGCAGGGCTACTACGTCCCGCTGCTCACCGACATCGCCCGCTACCTCGGCGTCAACGACGCCGACGTCAACTGGCTCGAGGCCGCCCAGCTGATGCTCTCGGCCATCGCCGTGCCGGTCCTCGCCAAGCTCGGCGACCTGTACGGCCACCGCCGGGTGCTGCTGTGGTCCGCCGTGGTCGTCGCGCTGTCCACGGTCGTGCTCGCCTTCGCCCAGAGCTTCCCGCTGTTCCTCGTCGCCTGGGCGCTGCAGGGCATGTACGTGGTCTGGCTGCCGCTGCAGGTGGCGCTGATCTGGGACCGGTCGCGCCGGACGCCGGGGGCCGCGAGCCAGACCCGCCGCGCGACCGGGCTGATCGTCGCCGCGCTGCAGGCCGGCGCCATCGTCGGCGCGCTCGGCGGCGGGCAGATCGGGCAGAGCCTCGCCGGCTCCTTCTGGCTCGTGCTGATGGCCCCGCTGGTCCTGGTCGTCGGCGTCTGCGCGATCGTCGCCTTCCGCGTGCCGGAGAGCGAGGACCGCACCGGCGGCAGCGTCGACGCGACGGGTGCTGCCCTGCTCAGCCTGGTGCTGCTGGTCATCACCGGGGGCCTGAGCTTCGTCCGCCTCAACGAGGACGCGCTCTGGCCGTGGGCGGTCACCGCGCTCGGTCTCGTGCTGCTCGTCCCGTTCGTGCTCTACGAGCTGCGCCAGGACGACCCGCTGGTCGACTTCCGGGTGCTGCGCAGCTCCTCGATGTGGCCGGTCCAGCTCACCGCCGGCCTCTTCGGCATCAGCGTGCTCGGCGCCCAGGGCCCGCTCTCCACGTTCGCGCGCACCGACCCGGAGGTGTACGGCTACGGGCTGGGGCTCTCCACGAGCGAGGTGTCCATCGTCATCGGCGCCTACGTGATCTCCATGCTGGTCGGCGCGAGCCAGTTCTCCCGGGTCAGCCGGCTGACCACCCCGCGGCGCACGCTGATCGGCGCGGCCACGCTCACCGGCGTCGGCTACCTGCTGCTGGTGCCCTTCCACGACACGCTCGCGCAGATGCTCGCCTGCATCGCGATCGCCGGCCTCGGCTCCGGCGCCCTGGTCGCCGCGCTCCCGGCGGCGGCTGCCGCCGCGGCCCCGGTCGGCCGGACGGCGGTGGCCACCGGCCTCACCAACACCACGAAGGTGCTCGGCGGGTCTTTCGCCTCGGCCGCCTTCGCCATCGCGCTGGCTTCCAACGTCCCGCTGCTGCCCGACGGGTCGGCGGGCACCGCCGGCTCGCTGTCGGGTTACATCACGGTCTGGGTGGTCTGCGGGACGACGGCGCTGCTGGCCGCGGTGGCGCTGGTGTTCGTGCCGCGGCTGGCCTTCTCCGACAGACCCGTGGCCGACGCGCCCCTGCCCGACGCGGACGAGAGGAGCCGGGCGTGACGACCGGACCGGCCGAACGGCTCGCGGAGCTGATCCGCATCCCCACCGTCTCCTCCCGCGACCGCGACCGGGTGGACCGGACGGTGTTCGACCGGTTCCGCGACCGGCTGGCCGAGCTCTACCCGTCCACCCACGAGGTGCTCGAACGCGAGCTGCTGGGCGACGGTGCCCTGCTGTACCGGTGGCGCGGCACGACCGACGAGCCGCCGCTGGTCCTCATGGCGCACTACGACGTCGTCCCCGTCGACGGCCAGGAGTGGAGCCGCGACCCGTTCTCCGGCTCGATCGAGGACGGCGTGGTGCACGGCCGGGGCGCCATCGACGACAAGGGCTCCCTGGTGGCGATCATCGAGGCGGTCGAGTCGCTGGCGGCGGCCGGCTTCACCCCGCGCCGCGACGTCTACCTCTCCTTCGGCAACGACGAGGAGGTCGCCGGGGTCGGGGCCCGGCTGGCCGTGGACGCCCTGCGCGCGCGGGGCATCCGGCCGTGGGCCGTGCTCGACGAGGGTGGCGCCGTGGTGAGCGGCATGTTCCCCGGGGTACCCGGGCAGATCGGCGTGGTCGGCCTGGCGGAGAAGGGCCTGCTCGACGTGGAGCTGGCCACCAGCGACCCCGGCGGGCACGCCTCCTCCCCCACGCCCAACGGGGCGCCGGCCCGGCTCGCGCGAGCGATCGTCGCCCTGGAGGAGCACCCGTTCCCGGCCCGCCTCAACGACGTCGTCCTCGGCATGATCGAGGCCGTGCGGCCGAAGGCGCCCGCGCCGGTGCGCGCGGTCCTGGGCCGGGCCCACCGGCTGCGCCCCGCGCTGGCCGCCGTCCTGTCCCGCGCCGGCCGGGAGGCCAACGCCATGGTGCGCACCACCGTGGCGGTCACCCAGCTGGAGGGCAGCCGGGCGGCGAACGTGCTGGCCACCCGGGCGACGGCGCACCTGAACATCCGGATCGCCCTGGGCGAGACGGTGCAGTCGACCGTCGACCGGCTGCGCCGGGTGATCGACGACCCGGCCGTGGAGGTGCGGGTGGTCTCGGGCAGCGATCCGACGACGATCTCCCGGGCCGACAACGACGCCTTCGCCGCCGTCCGGGCCTCGGCGCTGGCCGTCTACCCCGACGCGACCGTGGCGCCCTACGTGATGGTGCAGGCCAGCGACGCCCGGCACTTCCACGACATCAGCGACAGCGTCTACCGGTTCATGCCCTTCGACCTCAGCCGCGAGGAGCTCGGTGCCCTCCACGCGGCCGACGAGCGCATCCGGGTCGAGACGCTGGAGCGGGGCGTCGAGTTCTTCCGGCACCTGGTCCGCAACCTCTGACGCTCCGGCTGCCGCCGTCCCCGCGCCCCAGCAGCAGGGGCGCGGGGACGGCGCTCAGCGCAGCGTGATCTGGCGGGAGAGCAGCCCGGCGCGGGCGCGCCGCTCGTCGGCGGTCAGCGGGGCCGTCTCGGCCAGGGCCGCCTCGAGCCGGCTCTGGAACTCGGTCGCCGGCGCGACCCAGTCCTCGGCCGGGGTGTCGGCCGGCAGGTCCCACACCGGGACGACGAGGCCGTGGGCGCGGAAGGCACCGGCGTAGCGGGTGCCCTCACCGAGGAGGATCTGCTCGGACGCCGACAGGCGGGCCAGCGCGTCGAGCAGCTGCTCCTCCTTCTCCGGCCGCACCCAGCGCAGGTGCGCCCGCTCGTTGCCCGGGCGCACCCAGTAGGCGGCTCCCAGCCCCTCCAGCCGGACGGTGGGCAGGATCGCCTCGTTGGCCTGCGTCAGGCCGGCGCGCGCGGCGGGGCTGGGGTCGGTGCCCTCCAGCCAGAAGTCGAAGCTGTCGTGCACGGTCACCTCGAGCGGCGCGGTGAGGTCGAGGACCTCCTGCAGCCGCGGGCCGGCCGAGCCGGCGCCACCGATGGGGCCGGGGTCCACCGGCGCGCCGGCGGGGGCCTCGAGCGCGGCGGCGACGGCGGTGCCTAGGTCGCGGCTGACGTCGTCCGACGACGTCGCCAGCTGGGCGCCGACGAGGATCTGGCCGTTGGCGCGCACCAGACCGGGGGCGCCGCCGGGCAGGACGCTGGCCAGCGTGAGCTCGCGCCCGTCGGCCGACCGCAGCGTCGCCGTCGCCGCCGGCACCAGCTCCCGCAGCGCCACCCAGTCGGCCTCGCCGGGCAGGCCCTCGAACGGCCGGACGACCGGCGGGGCGTACCCCGAGCCGTGGCAGTGCTTGTAGCGACGGCCCGACCCGCAGGGGCAGGGCGCCTTCGGGTTGATGCCGCCCTCGGCGACGGCGGCGGTGGCGGTGGAGCGCTTGCGGGAAGCCATGCGGGTCAGCGTAGGTGGCCGCGCGCGGGGCCCCGCCCCGAGGATGCGCGGGCGGGGGGCGCGTCGCCGTCTCCACCCCCGGTCCCTGCCGCCACCGCGCCATCGCCGCCATCGCCGCCGAGTCATGCGTACTCGTGGCCATCAGCCGCTGATCGCCACGAGTTCGTCGAACTCGTCGGCGGGCCCGCCGGTGCCGGACGCCGCGGGCGGGCTCCTAGGCTTCCCGGCGTGTCCCTGGACGTCGACGCGCTCGACCTCACCGCCCCCTCCTTCGTCGCCGACCCGTACCCGGCGTTCGCGCGGGCCCGGGCGCAGGCGCCCGTGCAGTGGCACGAGGGGCTGGGGTTGTGGCTGGCGCTGACCCACGCGGAGTCCAACGCCGTGCTGCGCGACCGCCGGCTGGGGCGCATCTGGCGGGACAAGGAGCCGGCCGAGCGGTTCGGCAGCTTCAACCTCATCCACCGCAACGCCATCCTCGAGATGGAGCCGCCGGACCACACCCGGCTGCGGCGGCTGATCACCAGCGCGTTCGCCCGCGGGCACGTGGAGCGGCTGCGGCCCTGGGTGGAGGAGCTGGCCGGCCGGCTGGCCGACGAGCTGGTCGAGCGCTCGGCCGGGTCGGAGCCGGTCGACCTGCTCACCGGCATGGCCGAGCAGCTGCCGGTCGCGGTGATCGCCGAGCTGCTGGGCGTGCCCGAGGCCGACCGCCCGCTGCTGCGGCCGTGGTCGAACGCGATCGTGAAGATGTACGAGTACGGGCGCACGGTGGCCGTCGAGGAGGCGGCCGAGCGTGCAGCGGACGAGTTCGTCACCTACCTGCGACAGCTGGCCGCCGAACGCCGCACCGCCCCGGGCGAGGACCTGCTCTCCCACCTGGTCTCCGTCCGGGACGCCGACGGGGACCGGCTGACCGAGGACGAGCTGGTCACCACCTGCATCCTGCTGCTCAACGCCGGCCACGAGGCCACGGTGAACGTCACGGGCAACGGCATGCTGGCGCTGCTGCGCCACCCCGACCAGCTGGCCGCGCTGCGGGCAGACCGGTCACTGCTGCCCGCGGCGCTGGAGGAGCTGATGCGCTTCGACCCGCCGCTGCAGCTGTTCGAGCGCACCGCCACCGCCGACGTGGAGCTCGGCGGCGTCACCGTGGCCGAGGGGCAGAAGATCGCCGCGCTGCTCGGCGCGGCCAACCACGACCCCGCCGTCTTCACCGCCCCCGAGACCCTCGACGTCCGGCGCACCGACAACCCGCACATCGCCTTCGGTGCGGGCATCCACTTCTGCATCGGGGCACCGCTGGCCCGGGTCGAGCTGCAGGCGACCTTCGGCGCGCTGCTGGACCGGACCTCGGCGCTCGAGCTCGGCGGCGAGCCGGTGCGCCGTCCCGAGTTCGTCATCCGCGGCCTGGAGACGCTGCCCGTCGTCCTCACCGGCTGACCGCGGCACCGATGGCGTCCTCCCTCACCGCGGGGCGTCCTCCCTCACCGCCCACCGCGAGGGAGGACACGCGATGATCAGGTGAGCTGATCGTCGCAGCACCGGTGGAAGGTGAGCGCGGTCACTGGCAGGATCCGCACATGCGCGGCTTGATGCAGGACTACCCCCTCACGATCGACTCGATCTTCCGGCACGTCGAGCAGCACTACGGCGACGGGACGATCGTCACCAACAATCCCGGCGGCGTGACCCGGGCGACCTACGCGGAGTGGGCGCAGCGCACCCGCAAGCTGGGCGGCGTCCTCGACACCCTGGGCATCAGTGCCGACGGCCGGGTCGGCACGTTCGGCTGGAACAGCCAGCGGCACCTGGAGCTGTACTTCGCCGCGCCCTGCACCGGGCGCGTGCTGCACACCCTCAACGTGCGGCTCTTCCCCGAACAGCTCACCTACATCGCCAACCACGCCGAGGACGAGGTCATCTTCGTCGACCGCACGGTCCTGCCCCTGCTGTGGCCGCTGATCGACACCATGAAGACGGTCAGGCAGGTCGTGGTCATGGACGACGGCGGCGGGAACGAGATCCCCGACGACCCCCGCATCCTCGACTACGAGGCGCTGCTCGCCGACGCGCAGCCGGTCGAGTTCGGCGTCACGGACGAGTGGCGCGCGGCCTCGATGTGCTACACGTCCGGCACCACCGGCAACCCGAAGGGCGTCGTCTACTCGCACCGCTCGACGTTCCTGCACACCATGGGCGTGATGGCGCCCAACGCCTTCGGCCTCGGCATCCACGACGTCGCGATGCCGGTCGTGCCGATGTTCCACGCCAACGCCTGGGGCATCGCCCAGGCCGCCCCCGCCGCCGGCGCCTCGCTGGTCATGCCCGGTGCGCTCATGCAGCCGGAGGCGCTGGCGAAGCTGATCGTCGACGAAGGCGTCACCTTCACCGCCGGCGTCCCGACCATCTGGCAGGGCGTGCTCCCCCACCTCGCCGGCCAGCCGCACAAGCTGCGTGACATCGGCTGCGGTGGTTCCGCGGTGCCGAAGGCGCTGTCGGAGGCCTACCGTGAGCAGATCGGCATCCCGATCCTGCAGGCGTGGGGCATGACCGAGACCCACCCGGTGGCATCGTCGGGCGTGCTGCCCAAGCGCTACGAGGACGCCGACGACGAGACCAAGGCGGCCCAGCGGGCCCGCGCCGGCATCCCGTTCCTCGGCGTGGAGGCGCGCATCGTCGACTCCGACACCCTCGAACCGCAGCCGTGGGACGACAAGGCCACCGGCGAGCTGCAGGTGCGCGGGCCCTGGTGCGCGCAGGACTACTACAACCCCGACGCCGGCGTGGAGCTCACCACCGCCGACGGCTGGATGAAGACCGGCGACGTCGCCGCGATGGACGAGTTCGGCTCCATCCGCATCGCCGACCGCACCAAGGACCTGATCAAGTCCGGCGGCGAGTGGATCAGCTCGGTCGACCTGGAGAACGCGATCATGAGCCACCCTGCGGTGAAGGAGGCCGCTGTCGTCGGCATCCCGCACCCGAAGTGGGACGAGCGCCCGCTGGCCTGCGTCGTCCTCAAGGAGGGCGAGACCGCGACGGAGCAGGACATCCTCGACCACCTCAAGCCGCTGGTGGCCAAGTGGTGGATGCCCGAAGCGGTCGAGTTCATCGACGAGGTGCCCAAGACCAGCGTCGGCAAGTTCTCCAAGAAGGACCTGCGCAGCCGGTTCGCGGAGTACCAGGTGAAGAGCTGACCCGCGGGGGGGGGGGGGGGGGGGGGGGGGGGGGGGGGGGGGGGGGGGGGGGGGGGGGGGGGGGGGGGGGGGGGGGGGGGGGGGGGGGGGGGGGGGGGGGGGGGGGGGGGGGGGGGGGGGGGGGGGG